>JANMPF010000078.1:0-3678 GCA_031369725.1 Rhodobiaceae bacterium
CGGCTACCGCGGGGCGCACTCGTCCGGTCACTGTTATTTTTCAATCAAGGATGAGGGTGCCAGGCTTGATGCGGTGATCTGGCGCGGCAATTTTTCCAGGCTGCGCGCCAAAATGCAGGAAGGGCTGGAGGTTGTTGCCACGGGCAAGATCACCTCTTATCCCGGCAAATCCAATTACCAGATCGTCATCGAAAATATCGAACCTGCAGGCGTTGGTGCGCTCATGGCACTGCTGGAAGAGCGCAAGCGGGTGCTTGCGGCGGAGGGCCTGTTTGATGCGGATCGCAAAAAGCCGTTGCCCTATTTGCCGAAAATGATTGGCGTGGTGACCTCGCCCACGGGAGCCGTCATCCGCGATATTCTGCACCGCTTGAGCGATCGCTTCCCGCGGCATGTTTTGGTTTGGCCTGTACGTGTGCAAGGTGAAACTTCTGCTGCTGAAGTGGCGGCGGCCATTCGTGGCTTCAATGCCATGGAAAATGGGCCGGACTTGTTGATTGTGGCGCGAGGTGGCGGCTCACTGGAAGACCTGTGGGGCTTCAATGAAGAAATCGTGGTGCGTGCGGTTGCCGAAAGCCGCATTCCCATCATCTCGGCGGTTGGCCATGAAACAGATACGACATTGATTGACCTGGTGTCCGACCACCGTGCACCAACACCAACCGCTGCGGCAGAACGGGCGGTTCCGGTGCGGGCAGATTTGCTCGCGGAAATTGCATCGCTCAATGCCCGCCAGACGCGTGGCATGGTGCGTTATTTCGATGAACGCCGGACCAAGCTTCATGCGGCATCGCGCGCCCTGCCGAAGCCTGACGAAATTCTCGCCCTTGTCCGCCAGCGTTTTGACAATCTTGCCATGCGGTTAGCGCCAGCCCTTAAAGCAAATGTGCAACGCCACAGGCTGGCGTTGGCGCAAACAGCGGGTGGGCTCACGTTGGGGCCTATTGTCAGGCACCGGCAGGAACAGATCCGCCGGCTGGTGGACGTGGGTGTGCGGCATGAGCGCGCCATGGCACTCAGGCTGCAAGGCCTAAGGGACAGGCTTCTATCGGAAGCAAAGCTGTTTGCGGCGTTGAATTATACCGCGGTTCTGGCCCGCGGCTTTGCCCTTGTTCGTGATGCCAATGATCGCCCCGTAAAGCTTGCCGCTGCGGTTAAAAGCGGACAAAGCTTGAAAATCCAGTTCGCTGATGACACATTGGCCGTAATCGCCGCCAAAAAAACGACCCAAGGCGAACTTTTCTGACAGTGGATGCATAATGAATTTCCTGGACCCGAAATTGCCCGGCCAGCGCGAGGCAAAACTGAGATATCTGGATGCCGATTTTCAGGTGCTGCGCGAGGGCGATTTTGTGCGTTGTGCGGTTTCCGGCGATGCCATCAGGCTGGAAAACCTGCGCTATTGGGATGTTGAACGGCAACTGGCGTTTCGATCTGCCGAGGCCGCATTTGACGCGTTTCTGAGGCGCGATCAGAAAACTCTATAAAGAACGTGCCGGATGCTGTCTTGAAACACTGCCACAACATTCACGGCGAGGAGCAGGCTTTGAACGGTGGAGGCAGTTTCTTTGCGCAATGGTTTGGCCTTGCGTATGCGGCGCGATGCAAACCAGAGAATGAAAATGCCATTAAGAATGAGAATTTGAACAATGAGAGGCGGATTGCCTCGCGTAAAAAATCCGATAAGCTGTTCCCACGGGGTTCGCTGGACTAGGTCAAACATGAGTTTTCTCACTCGTCGTAGTGTGCGCGCCCCGCGTATCGCCCGTTTTAAGTGGCGGAAGTTAACTTTCAGTTGCAAATTGCGGTATGACTGGAACCCATAAGAGACTAAGTGTATAGAGCGTTTCTTTTAAGTTTGGAGTTAAGTAAATGTTAACCAATTGGACACCTGACAGCTGGAGAAAATTCCCCATCGTGCAGGTCCCCGATTATGCCGATGCTGGCAAACTGAAGGCCGTGGAAGCCCAATTGGCAGGCTTTCCGCCTTTGGTTTTTGCTGGCGAGGCGCGCAAGCTAAAGCGCAAGTTGGCCAGGGTGGCGGAAGGCAAGGCTTTCCTGCTGCAGGGCGGCGACTGTGCGGAAAGCTTTGCGGAGCATTCGGCAGACAATATTCGTGATTTTTTCCGCGTATTTCTGCAAATGTCAGTGGTTATGACCTTTGCCGGCGGGCAACCCGTGGTGAAGGTGGGTCGCATTGCCGGGCAATTTGCCAAGCCGCGCTCATTGCCAACTGAGACTGTCGATAATGTGATTTACCCAATTTACCGCGGCGATATCATCAACGACAGTGAGTTGACCGTCGAGGGCCGCAAGCCTGACCCGGAACGCCAGATCATGGCTTACCGGCAATCTGCCGCCACGCTCAATTTGCTGCGTGCCTTTGCGCAAGGCGGTTATGCCAATCTTGAGCATGTGCATAAGTGGACGCTGGGCTATTTGAAAGATTCGCCAGCTTTTGAGCGCTATCAGGAATTGTCGGATCGCATCACCGAAGCTTTGGGTTTCATGAAGGCCTGTGGCATCAATGCCGATACCGCCCCGCAATTGCGCCAAACCGATTTCTTCACCAGCCACGAGGCCCTGCTTCTGGGCTTTGAGCAAGCCATGACACGGGTGGATTCAACCAGTGGCGATTGGTATGCAACATCGGGCCACATGCTGTGGATTGGTGACCGCACCCGTCAGGCAGACCATGCTCATGTTGAGTTTTGCCGTGGCGTGAAAAATCCGATTGGCCTCAAATGTGGCCCTTCGCTGAAATCCGACGATCTCATCAAGCTTATCGACGCGTTAAATCCGCAAAACGAACCCGGCCGCCTGACGCTGATTGCGCGCTTTGGTGCCGACAAGGTTGAAAAACATTTGCCGGAACTCATCCGTGCGGTCCAGCGCGAGGGTCGCGTTGTGGTGTGGTCGTGTGATCCCATGCATGGCAACACGATCACGGCCACGTCTGGCTACAAGACACGGCCTTTCGAGGCCATCATGACGGAAGTTCGCCGCTTCATGGCCATTCACCAGGCTGAAGGCACCCATGCGGGTGGCGTTCACGTGGAAATGACGGGCAAGGATGTGACGGAATGCACTGGGGGCCTTCGCGCCCTTCGCGATGAAGATTTGAACGACCGCTACCATACATTCTGCGACCCGCGCCTCAACGCAGCGCAGGCCCTGGAGTTATCGTTCCTCGTGGCGGAAGAACTGAAAAAGGAAATGGCATCGCGGCCGCGGGTTGACGATGATGAATCCATGGAAGCCGCTGAATAAAGATCAGTTTCTACTGCTGGGACACGCTGAACGGTTATAGGCAGAAAGAAAAATCCTATTCGGCCAAACCGCACGGTAATTTTTTTCATCCGTCATTGTGGCGAAAGCCACCAAACTCGTCATTGCGGCCACCCCAAATCCGTCATTCCGGCGCAAGCCGGAATCTGGCTGCAGTTTCTATTCTGAACGGGATTCCGGCTTCTCGCCGGAATGACGAACATAGAGTGTCTGAGTGACGAAGGAGAGGAAAAACGGGGAAATTTCTAGAGTCCAGCCGGTGTGGATAGCTATGCCCGCTCCGGAAACAGTGCTTTCAAACCTTCCGGTGATGCAAGTGCCACCCCTCGTTCGGTGATCAGCCCGGTAACAAGCCGGGCTGGCGTTACGTCGAATGCGGGGTTTGCGGCA
>JANMPF010000080.1:0-6816 GCA_031369725.1 Rhodobiaceae bacterium
GTTGAATATTCTTGCCATTGTAGTCACGGTTGAGGTTCTTTTTAGTGGCTGCATCAAGCAGACCGGTTAGCTTGATTTGAACGGACGCCTGGAATTTATTCAGGGCGTTAGAAAGATCGGTATCCAGCAGGTCATCGTCTACAAGCGTTGAACCGTCGAGAAAACCGAGGGCTACCATGCGCTGGCGCACACTTACAAGACGCGGATCGGAACGGCCAAGTTTAACGGTTTTGCCACCTGCAATAGGCGTTTCAGCGGTTGGCGACCTATTTGCGCGAAGCTTCGCAAGCTCGGTCTTCATTGCTGCATACACCGGATTTTTAGGTGCGAGGTCGCGCAGGTAAGCATCAGGATAGGGCGAAAACGCCAGGACATTGAGGGCGGTTTTGGCATCGACGCGCTCTGGCGTGATGTCATTATAGAGCGAAAGTCTGTTGGGTTCGAACTGGCCGCCCGAAATTTGCCGTGCCATTTTAAGTGCCACGGCGGTTACGGCAATGTCGAATTGCGCGAGTTTTTGCGGGTCGTTTCCGATTTGGGCCACTTCACCGAAGTTCGTAAGACCGACAGGGAGATAATTCAGCGGATCGAGGCCATCGTCAGCAGTTTTGGCTGCGAATGCGAGAAGGGCTTTGGCACGTTCGGATGGTGCACCCGCGGTTAGCCACAAAGGCTTGAATCCGGTGTTTTTGTAAAACTCAAGAATGGGCTGGCGCTCGTCCTGGGGAGCACGAATGTTGGTTTTGAGAGTTGACAGTTCAGCCAGAATTGCCTGGGATTGACTGTCAGCTGCTATCAGCTTGGCAAAAGCGGGATCGGCCAGCAGCAGTTGCCTTGGTGCTACGTAATTGGGATTTCCCATGCCAAGGCCGGGAATGGATTCAGGCCCGTCATAAGCGCTGTCGTATTTATCTGGAGAGCCAAATTGATCCTGTGCATTGCCCGAACCATAAATGATGCTCACATCTTCATTGTTGCGATTCCACCAGTTGAAGCCGGGTCTTGGGGGGCGCTTTTGGCGGGAAGAAGAGCCAAAGAGGGTTTCAAAGAAGCCCCTTTTTTTGATGACAGTTGTATCTGCCAGTACAGATTGGCCGGCAAAAGTAATTGCGATTGCGGCAACTGACAGCTTCAGGAGAAGCTTATTTTTCAAAATAGCACCTTTATGATTCGAACCAAAGTAAGCTTGCTATTATGGCAATTCAACGGTTTTGGTCTTTTAAGTTGCAAATTTGCCGGAAGTGTTACCCGGTTGCCTCTTCAAGACCTAAATCCCGCATCTTGCGGTAGAGGGTTGAACGGCCAATGCCAAGCTTGCGGGCAACTTCTGACATTTGACCGCGGTAGCGGTTAAGCGCCAGGCGGATCATGTCAGCTTCAACTTCTTCCAATTTGCGAATATGGCCGCCATCAGTGACAGCCGGGATGCCTAAAGCCATGCCATCGCTCACCTGACTTCCGGCAGAACGGCCAACCGCATGAGCGCCACCCATCATTGCAGGGCCAGCAGGTGCGGCAGGTTTGGCAGCCATGACTGGTGCGGGTGGCATTATGATTTTGTAGCCTTCAACCAGAGAGGCAATCTGGGGAAAGTCCTGTATTTCCAGAACATCGCTTTCACACAGCACAATGGCCCGGAAAATGGTGTTTTCAAGTTGGCGAACATTGCCTGGCCAAGCATAGGCTCCAAGCATGTCCAAAGCATCAGATTCAATGCCACGCACCTTGCGGCCTTCCTCGGCGGAAAGCTTGGTGATGAAATGGTCCACAAGCGCAGGAATATCTTCTTTCCTGTCGCGCAATGGCGGTACCAGCATGGGGTATACGTTGAGGCGGTAATACAGGTCTTCGCGGAATTGACCGGCCTTTACCATTTCAATCATGTTGCGGTTGGTGGCTGAAACAAGCCGGATGTTGACTTTCACGGACTTGCGCGAGCCTACCGGATCTATTTCGCCTTCCTGAATGGCACGCAAGAGTTTCACCTGCATGTCGAGGGGCAAGTCGGCAACTTCGTCGAGGAACAAGGTGCCGCCATCAGCTTCCTGGAATTTGCCACTGTGCTTGCCGGTGGCTCCGGTGAAGGCGCCTTTCTCGTGGCCGAACAGAATGGATTCAACGAGGTTTTCAGGAAGTGCACCACAGTTTACGGCGATAAAGGGACGGCCGGCGCGATCACTCTCGCCCTGGATGGCGCGCGCTATCATTTCCTTGCCAACGCCTGACTCACCTTCAATGAGAATGGGGATATTGGACTGTGCACCGCGGCGACCAAGGCGCAAGACATTTACCATGGCGGGCGAGGCGGCGATGAGATCATCAAAGCTCAGGGCACCGCCCACTTTTTTGTTAAGGCGTTTGACTTCCTCCGTGAGGGCGTTGACCTTCAACAGGTTTTGGATTGAAATCTTCAATCGCTCTGGCGAAACAGGTTTTACAACAAAGTCATCGGCGCCAGCCCGCATGGCCTTGATGACTGTTTCTATGGAGCCTTGGGCGGTTTGTACAATAACTGGCAAATCGCCGCGCACCGCTTGCATTTTTTCGAGGAACTCAAGCCCGTCCATGCCTGGCATGAGGAGGTCAAGGATGATAAGTTCAATGCTTGCGCCATGGGGGCCGTTCAAGACCTCGAGGCCTTTCAAGCCACCATCTGCGGCAAGCGGTTCAAATCCAAACCGCCTGACCAGCTCTTCCAATATGCGGCGCTGGGTTGGATCATCCTCAACAATAAGTATGCGTGAAGCCATTCTGTCCAATTAACTCTTCTTAATTATTATGGGAAAACCGGGCTGCAAAATATCCCCCACTTCTGTTAGCCCTGTGTTCCCTGTTGGCAGCAGTTTCGCAGCGAAGGGTAAAGACCACCTTAATGACCAGCCATATATGGAGACATTTTCTGGCAGTTGCCGAATTTGCGGACATACGCCATATCAGGGGCTGACTGTTTACGAGGAATTAATATGGCTGCGACTTCTGCCCTTGGAATGCTACCTGAATGGAATCTTGCTGATCTTTACGCATCGCCCGATGCTGTGGCGTTTAAAGAAGACATGCAAAAGGGTGAGGCAAGGGTTGCGGCCTTTGCAGGCAAATACAAAGGCAGGCTGGCGCAACTTACAGGCTCTGAACTTGCCGATGCACTCAAGGAATATGAAACCATATCAGATTTGCTGGGGCGCACGGGTTCCTATGCGCAGCTTTATTATGTGGGCGACACGACGGATGCAGCGCGCGGCAAGTTCTATGGTGATGTGAACTCCAGGCTTACGGATATTTCGACGCAGCTGGTTTTCTTTGAACTCGAGCTGAACCGCATTGACGATGCTGTTCTTGAGCAGTCGATGAAAGTGGCGGCGTTAAACCACTATCGCCCGTGGATTGAAAACCTGCGCAAGGAGAGGCCGCATCAGCTTGACGACAAGCTGGAAGAACTTTTTCTCGAAAAGTCGCAGACCGGTTTTGGCGCATTTAACCGCCTGTTTGATGAGACCATGGCGAGTTTGCGTTTTGATGTCGACGGCAAATCGCTCACCATCGAGGCAACGCTGAACCTGATGCAAAGCCATGATGAGGCCGAGCGCAGGGCGGGTTCACTGGCCTTGGCCAAAGCCTTCCAGGAAAACTTGCGTCTTTTTACCTTGATCACCAACACATTGGCCAAAGACAAGGATATTTCGGACCGATGGCGTGGCTTCAAGGATATTGCCGAAGCACGACACTTGTCGAACCGCGTTGAACCTGAGGTGGTTGACGCGTTGGTGGCCGCGGTGCGTGCTGCCTACCCAGGACTTTCGCACCGCTATTACCGGTTGAGGGCAAAGTGGCTTGGCAAGGACAAGCTCATGCATTGGGACCGCAACGCGCCGCTGCCCAGTGAAGACACGCGCGACGTGCCATGGGCCGAGGCCGAAAAAATCGTATTGTCAGCCTACGGAGAATTCTCCCCCGAGATGGCGGGGATTGCCAAAACGTTTTTCGACAGGAACTGGATTGACGCGCCGGTGCGGCCGGGAAAATCGCCCGGTGCCTTTGCGCATCCCACGGTTCCTTCGGCCCATCCTTATGTGTTGCTGAATTATTTGGGCAAGACGCGCGATGTGATGACGCTGGCCCATGAATTGGGGCATGGCGTGCACCAGGTGTTGGCTGCCGGGCAGGGCGCGCTGATGGCTTCAACGCCGTTGACGCTGGCTGAAACGGCAAGCGTATTTGGCGAGATGCTGACCTTCCAGGCTTTGCTCAGGCAAACCACCGACGCCAAGAAACGCAAGATCCTGCTGGCGTCCAAGGTCGAAGACATGATCAACACGGTGGTGCGCCAGATCGCGTTTTACACGTTTGAGCGCAAGGTTCACACGGCACGCAAGGAAGGTGAGCTAACGCCCGACAATATCAATGAAATCTGGATGAGCGTGCAGGCTGAAAGTCTCGGCGATGCAATCGCGTTTGGGGCGGGCTATGAAACTTTCTGGAGCTACATTCCACATTTCATCCACTCGCCGTTTTATGTCTATGCCTAAGCCTTTGGTGATTGCCTGGTGAACTCGCTCTATGCGCGCTACCAGGAAAGCGACGGTGGTTTCCAGGAAAAATATTTTACCATGCTGAAGGCCGGTGGCACCAAGCATCACTCGGAACTGCTCAAGCCGTTCGGGCTCGACGCGACCGATCCTGAATTCTGGCAGAAGGGATTGTCGGTCATTTCCGGGATGATTGATGAGTTAGAGACGTTGTGAACTTCAATATATTCAGACCCGACGAAAGTCGGGCGGAAGAGCTGGCCATAACCAACATCCGGTGCTGGCAGGAGGTCTATACCGGGCTGGTGCCGCCCGAGATTCTTGCGAACGTTGATCTTGTGGCGCAAACCGCCAAATGGAAAGGAATTCTGGCCGATTCCCAACAGGTTGCCTTTGCGGCCGCGGCGCATGAAAAAGTGCTTGCTGGATTTGTGGTTGCGGGCCGTCCCAGTGAAATCCTGTTCGATGGCATCGATGGGCATATCGCGGCCCTTTACATTCTTCGGTCGTTTTACCGGCTGGGTCTTGGCCGCCGCCTGCTGGCAGCGGCTGCCAAGGAATGGCTTGCCCGCGGGGGCACGTCCCTGGCGCTTGGCGTTTTGGCGGAAAACCACCAGGCACGGCGGTTTTACGAGTCACTCGGAGCCAGATTGGTTCGCACCGGCATTTACGAGTGGGACGGCCACCCCTTACATGACGCGATTTATGTGTTTGAGAATTTGGCGGAATTATCAGTCTCTATTCCATGAACCATCCGTGGCTGACGATGAGTGATTGTCCGGTCAGGGCCTTGGTGGGGAAAGCCGCAAACAGGAAGGCCACCTCAGCCACATCTTCCACAGTGGTAAATTCATGATCGACGGTGCCTGCGAGCATGATTTTGTTAATGACATCATCCTCTGAAATACCAAGCGCCTTGGCCTGTTCGGGGATTTGTTTTTCAACGAGGGGGGTTTTCACAAAGCCGGGGCAGATGACGTTGGAGCGCACGCCGTGGGCTGCACCTTCCTTGGCTATGACCTTGGATAATCCAATGAGGCCGTGCTTGGCGGTGACATAGGCCGATTTCAGCGGGGAGGCTTCCTTGGAATGCACCGAGCCCATGAAAATGATGGAGCCTGACCCCTTGGCATACATGTGCGGCAGGCAGGCCCTTGACGTGAGGAAAGCGCCATCCAGATGAATGGCAAGCATTTTTTTCCAGTCTTCAAAGGGATATTCTTCCAGCTTGTGAACGATCTGGATGCCGGCGTTTGAAATCAGGATGTCGACACCGCCCCAGGCCGCCACAACAGCGGCAATGCCGGCATTCACCGCGGTTTCATTGGTTACATCCATCACCACGCCCATGGCCTTGCCTGGACCCTTGGCATTCAATTCGAAGGCGGTTGCATTGGCTGCGTCGGCGGTGAGATCGGCAATGGCAACCAGCGCACCCTCGGCCACAAAGCGTTCGGCAATGGCTTTGCCAATGCCGCTGGCTGCTCCCGTTACGATGGCGATTTTATTGGTGAGGTTCATGCGTGCGGTTCCTTGCTGGTTGCGAGATAATCGTGAACAACTTCGCCAAGACCCAATGTGAGGTCGGCCAAGATATGGGTGGCGGAAAGAACCTGCAAAACCGGCAATTCAGCAACAGGTGCCAGTGCATGATCGAATAGTTCGAGACCAGCGGGGCCTTCCCAGGCGCCTTTCACCGTGATGTCGGTGAGGAAATAACGCACCAGTTCGCAGATGCGCGGGGTGCAATCCACATGGGGAATGATTTTGAGCAGGAAGCCTGGTGTTGCCATGCTGGCCGCAATCTTGGCCGTATCAAGGGTGCGGTGTTTGTAACCCATGGTGCCATTGGCGACGCGAATGCTGCCATAGTCCAGGGTGCCAACCAGGGTATCTTTTTCGGTGCGCAATTTTGGTTCGGCCAGTTTCTTGGGAAAACCCCAGATTTCGCGTCCGCCGGCGATGGGTGCATCATCGTTCAAATACATGGAATGGACATAGCTTCCCGCAACTCCCTTGAAGGTGACGGGAATAACCTGGCCAGATTCGGTGTAGTTTCCAAAGCCGGTTGAGTCCGGCATGCTAATGAATTCGTATTTTACAATGGGGTCGGTGAATTGGAGAGGCGCTGGTACTACGGCGCGCAATGCATCAGGATTGGTGCGGTAGCTGATGATCATGTATTCGCGATTGACAAAGCGATAGGGGCCGCGTGGATAGCTTGGGTTGGTGAGCGGCATGGCGAAAGCCGTTTTGGCAACATCAGTTTCATTCATTTCTTGGTTTCCTTGTG
>JANMPF010000082.1:0-3629 GCA_031369725.1 Rhodobiaceae bacterium
TGACGGACCGGACGTAGTGGAATAACGGATTTGGCAGACAAACACCAAATTTTAACGGATGTATTCATGCAAAATTAGCCACGTCCATTTATAGGTTTCAAAACCTCCAAACTGATTAAAATGCAACCTTTTCAGGAAACCTGAGCTACACCTGCATGGACTAGGTCTCTCCCAAAGAATATTCTTCAGGAGAGGCTGTTATGCAAAACCCTGTTAAAAGCGCCATTGCGTCACTGGCGCGGTGCGCCAAGAAATTTACCAAGAACCAGCATGGCAATGTGGGAATGCTGTTTGGCCTTTCGGCCATTCCCCTTCTCCTCGCGGCAGGTTCCGCCATTGATTATTCGCGCATTGCAAATGCCAAGGTAAACCTTGTTGCCAGCCTTGACTCTTCGGCTCTCTATGCAGCTGCAATAAGCGGCAAAACCGAAGCGGAAATGAAAGACCTGGCACGGGTTTATCTCGACAAGAATTACACCAACACGGGCGATGCCGCAGTCTCGGCATTTGACCTGCATAACTATCCTGACCGGGTGGAGGTCAACGGCACCGTTCAGGTGAAAACCTGGTTCATGAGCGTTGGCGGAATAACCAACGTTGACGTCAACGCCAATTCACAAATCATGAAGGCTGGCAACAGCATCGAAGTGTCGCTTGTTTTGGACGTGACCGGTTCAATGGCCGGCACCAAACTGACAAGCTTGAAAAACGCCGCCAACAGCTTCATTGATACGGTTGTTTCGGATACTCAAACGCCATATTATTCAAAAGTGGCCGTCATCCCGTTTTCCGAAGGTGTGAATATGGGAGCCAATGCAAATGCCGCGCGCGGCACTTTGACAGCGGGAACCTGCACGAGCCCAGGCTGTACAAGCTACAAATTTACCTATAGTGGAACCAAATACACCTGGCCCGCCACCAACTGCGTGACCGAGCGTATTGGCACCCAAAAATATACTGATGCTGCCGTAAGCACCAACCCGGTTGGCCGCCTCTACGACAGTGACACCACCATGTGCAACGGTGTTCAGCCGCTCGTACCCCTCACCAGCGACAAGACCGTGCTGCATAACACCGTCAATGCCTTGGTAGCGGTCGGTGGAACGGCCGGCCAGATTGGCATGGCGTGGGGCTGGTACACGATCTCGCCGACTTTCGGCCTGTGGTCTGGTTCCAGCACACCAGCTGCCTATCCAACAGCGGGTGTCAAACTGAAAAAAATCGCCGTATTCATGACCGATGGTGATTTCAACGTCTCCTATTGCAATGGCCTGCAGAGCGGTTATGTCTGCACCGCCACAAACGGTGATCCAACAGTACAGGCGCAGACCTTGTGTACCGCGATGAAAGCGCAAAACATCACCATTTACACCATCGGCTTTCAATTATCGGGATCGACAGCGATCAACTTCATGCACAATTGTGCAACCGACAGCACCAAAGCCTATGATGCCGCCAATGAAGCAGACCTGAACGCTGCCTTTGCACAAATTGCCCAAAACCTGCTGGAGTTGCGCGTCTCCAGGTAGCTTCGAACCGATTAAATCTGGCAGCGGCGGGCTTTTCTGGGGCCTGCCGTTTTGCTATTGCTCCCATCCCGAAAAAACCCCATTTTGTGACCATGAATCACTTTGCGGCAAACCAGCCGCTTTTTTGAGACGGATGCCCATGCCCAAATTCAAGTTGCCACTCACCGCCACCCTTTTGATGCTTGCAACAATCTCCCCTTCGAAGGCCGAGTTTTCCAGCACCGATGGTTTCAGCCTCTCCGGCAGCTATCTTGCCGGAAGGTCAGCCGGCAAGGAGCGCGATAATGCCATTGCCGCCGATTACCTGAGCAAGGCACTGCTGGTTGATCCCGATAATCCGGTTCTTGTTGAAAAACTGTTTCTGCTTGAAGTATCAGCCGGCAACATGCCGGATGCAGAAGAATTGGCCATCAAGGTTCTGGCTGTCAACAGCCAGCAACGCATGGCGCGCATTGTCCTGGGTTTGCGTGATTTCCGCAATCACCACTACGTTCAGGCCCGCAAGAATTTCTACGAAGCAGCCTATACGCCCATTGGCGAGCTCACCTCGGCACTCCTCTCCGCCTGGACCTTTGCTGGCGAAGGCAATCTCAGCGCCGCCCTGAAGGAACTTGACAAGCTCGATAGCAATGACTCTTTTGTGAATTTCAAATCCTATCACGCAGGCCTCATTGCCGACTATCTCAACAATGCCATTCGTGCCGAGGCGTCATACAAGAAATCCTATGAGCAGGCAGGATCCTCGCTGCGCATTGTGCAGGCCTATGGCAATTTCCTTGAACGCCACAACCACCGCTCCGAGGCAATCAAGATCTATCAGGCCTTTCTCGATGGCGGCGAAAAAAATTCGCTGGTGGAAGCAGCATTGAAAAACGCCCAAAGCGGCAAAGTCCCGGATGCCTTCATGACATCCCCAAGCGCCGGCGCGAGCGAAGCACTGTTTTCACTGGCCTCAGCCATGACCGATGACCAGAGCATTGATGTGGCACTGCTTTACACACAACTCGCATTCACCCTGAAGGGCGACCAACCCATTCTCGATACGTTGCTCGGCGATATCTATGTCGGCACCAAGCAGTATCAATATGCCATTGATGCCTATGACCGCACACCGGCATCCTCGCCATTGCGCGTCAATGCGGATACGGAAATTGCCGTCAATCTGCAAAGGCTGGAGCGCAGCAAGGAAGCCCAGGCAAAGCTCATTGACATCGTCACCAAAGACCCAACCAATTACGACGTGTTGATGACCCTTGGCAATGTCTATCGCGGCAATGAGGAATTTTCAGCCGCCGCCGATACCTATAGCAAGGCCTTGGCCCTAGTGCCGCAACCCGGCAAGGACCAATGGCGCGCCTTCTATTATCGCGGCATAGCCTTTGAACAGCAAAAAATCTGGGACAAGGGTGAAGCGGATTTTCGCAAAGCCCTGTCCCTGTCGCCTGATGAGCCAATGGTTCTCAACTATCTTGGTTACGCCATGATCGAGCGCAAGATCAATCTCAGCGAGGCGTTGGCCATGGTCAAGAAAGCCGTCGAGCTGAAGCCAAATGATGGTTATATCGTCGACAGTCTGGGCTGGGCCTATTTCCAGCTGGGTGATTACCAGGAAGCGGCCACCCAAATTGAACGGGCGGTGGATTTGAACCCGGCTGACCCCATCATTGGCGAGCATTTGGGCGACGCCTACTGGCGCGTGGGCCGCACCCTGGAAGCAAAATTCCAGTGGCAGCACGCCAAGGATAATGGCCCCCAACCCGATGACTTGAAGCGTATCGAGGGCAAGTTGCTCAATGGCTTGCCTGCCGAACCCATAACCAAGCCTGCGGATAATTCGACCGTCAAAACCAGCGGCTAATTCTCATGCTCGTCACCGAGCGGGCCCATGCCAAAATAAATCTGGCCCTGCATGTCATTGGCCGCAGGCCTGATGGCTACCATGAACTTGATTCGATCGTTGCCTTCGCTGATATTTGTGATGTTCTGACACTTGAACCGGCATCTTCGCTTGCCCTCACGTTTTCTGGTCCCTTTGCCGGGGCCGTGCACGACGGCAGCGATAATACGGTGCTTGCAGCCTGGCAATTGCTGGCGAAATCT
>JANMPF010000087.1:0-9868 GCA_031369725.1 Rhodobiaceae bacterium
CCACAAAGCCGAGCGGATCCAGCATAAGAGCCTCATCGGCACCGGCATTCATGGCCTGAACGCAGGCGGTAATGCAATTGAGCTTTGAATGGGAGTTTAGCTTTTGATCCTGCACATCGGGAGCACCCCGCCTTACATGCACGGTAAAAAGCTTCATGCCGTTTTCAAACTTGTCGGGGCTTGGTGTCTTGTATTCGGGAATGATCACGATGGTTGCAGGGGAAATCGTGACGCGCGGGTCTTGATAGGGTGTAGCCTTCAGCCCACGCGTTACCATCAGGCGAATGTGCACACCATCGTGCATTTTATTTGCGTCAATGCAGGCGAACAAGCGCTGCACCAATTCACCCGGTGTTACTCCCACATCCATAAATATCGCCTTGGCACCTTCATACAGCCTTTCAATATGGGCATGGAGAAACGGCACACCGCCATTTACCAGCCGCAAGCCCTCCCACACGCCATCACCCAAAATGAAGCCGGAATCAAAAACGGAAACCATGGCCTTTTGGCGGGGGAAAAGTGTGCCGTTGATGGAAATGAGAATATCGGCATTACGCGGATCGACTGTTATTTCATGCAAGGATTGTGACATCCATATTGTTTATCGCAGGCAATGCCCGCCAGCAAGCGGCCTACAAAACGATCATAGCGGTGAACCAGAGCACACTCATGATTTTTGCGGCGGTGGCGAAATCGGGATTTCCAGTGTAGCGGTTGGCGCTGCGCCAGGTTCCGGTAGCGGCCAGTGCTGAATAGGGAACTGGCAGCAGATGCAGCACGGCGGCAAGCGCTATCGGGCCGTGTGCCAAAACAACCGTCAAGGAGGCAAGGGTTGCCGCCAAATTCAGGGCGAGATCATAGGTGACGAGATAGCGCCAGAAAGCCACCGGCAACGGCTGCTGGCCAAGCCAAAGTTGCTGCAATGGGCGTGGCAGCTTCATGGGTAACTAGCTCCGGCCATCGGTGTCCTCCCAGGCCTGATCGGTGCTGACGGGGGAAGCCAGCCTGTCACCTGCAAGAATGCGGGAAAGTTCAGCCCGGCTGGTGCGGGCGATATCCACCATCTTCTCGCTGTCGCCGGCGTTGTGGGCCTGTTGATGAATAACCTTTTCATCATAGTTCTTGAAGGTCTTGGCGGCGCGGTGGGCCTCAAAGGGATGAAGGCCCAGGGCCACAAGAACGCGCTCACCCATGTCAACGGATGCGGAAAAAACTTCACGGAACACCTCATCCACACCGGCATTTATCAACTCGTAGGCATGAACACGATCAAAACTGCGGGCGAATATTTTCAGATTGGGAAAATTCTTCTTGGTGGTTTCGACGATCTCGGTGATCTTTTCGCGCTCGTCAACGGCGATCACCAATATTTCCGCGGTGCGGGCACCCGCTGCCTCCAGCAAATCCATGCGTGAGGCATCGCCATAGAAAAGCTTGTAGCCGAATTTACGCAAAGCCTCGATTTGTTCGGCGTCGTGATCAAGCACCACGGATTTATAGCCTTTGGCCTGCAGGATACGGCCAACGGTCATGCCGAAGCGGCCATGGCCCGCAATGATGACCCTGGCGCTATCGTCAATCACGTCAGCCTGTTGCACGGCGTTGCCGCGCGCGAATACGGGTTGAATAAATTTTTCATTGGCAATCATGAGAAGGGGGGACAGCGCCATCGACAGGGCAACCACCGCCACCAGCAGGGCCGCCTGACTGGCGCTGAGCAAGCCAAGACCCAAACAGAATGAAATCAATACAAATGCAAACTCTCCGCCTTGTGCCAACGAGAATGCAAAATGGGCACTATCGGCACCTCGCATGCGGAAGACGCGGGCAATCAGGTAAAGCACAATCAGTTTCAGTACTACAAAACCGATGACCAGGCCAATGACTTGAACGGGATTACCCCATAGCAATTTGAAATCAATACCCGCGCCCACCGCCATGAAGAATACGGCGAGCAACAGGCCCTTGAAAGGATCAAGGTCCATTTCAAGTTCGTGGCGATATTCACTTTCGGCCAGTACCACGCCTGCGAGGAAAGTGCCAAGGGCTGCGGAAAGTCCCACAAATTGCATGAGCAGTGTAATGCCGACAACAATGAGCAACGCAAAGGCCACAAAAATTTCGCGGATGCCGGATTGGGCGACAAAGCGGAAAAGTGGGCGCATGAGGTAGCGGCCTGCCAGCACGATGGCGGCTACGGCTGCAAGAACGCTTAAAGTCTGCACCCAAGCGGGCAAGCTGGAGATGATGTTGGCGTGATCACCTGCAGGCTGTTGAACCGCCAGCAGAGGCAGAAGTGCCAGCATGGGGATCACGGATATGTCTTGAAACAGAAGAACTGAAAATGACGATTGACCTGCCGATGTTTTGAGTTGACCGCGCTCATTGAGGCTTTGAATGACAATGGCGGTTGATGACATGGCGAGAATTAGGCCCGTTGCGAGGGAAGCCTTCCAATCAACACCGAGGATATAAGCTGCCAGAGCGATGGCTGCCGAAGTTCCTATGACCTGCAATCCGCCGAGCCCCAAAATAGGCTTGCGCAAGGACCAGAGTTTTGAGGGTTGCAGCTCAAGGCCAACCAGGAATAGCATGACGATGACGCCGAATTCGGCGAAATGCATCACATCCTGGCCCTCGCTGCCGATGAGGCCGAGTACCGATGGCCCGATCAATATGCCTGCGGCGAGATAACCCAGTACGGAACCAAGGCCAAGCCTCGCAGCAATGGGTGCGGCAATCACCGCGGCTGCGAGATAGACAAAGGCACCGAGTAGAAATTCCGAGAGGTGCATGGGTGTCAAGCCTTCTTCACATTGAAATTGGCGGGCAACAGGTAATTCCTGGCAAGTTTCTGCATGGGATTGATGCTGCCATCACGCAATCCAATCACCAGGTCGCGATATTTTTCCACGTGTTGGGCAAGTTGCATGCGCGGGATGCGGCGGCCGATGAAAACCGCAAAGGGTTCCAGCCACGCCATGCCGCAGAGATAAGCTGTTTGATCAAACGGTGCCAGCAACTCATCAATTTCAAACCGGTTTTTGCCCGCGGCATTGTAGAAATGTTGCGGCCCGCCTGTGGAAATAGCCTGCATCATGAATTTCCCATGCAGTTTGGTACCCTTGGCACCATAAGCCCATTCATGCTCGAGAACGAGATCAAGCCATTCCTTGATGATGGAAGGGGCGGAATACCAATAGAAGGGGTGCTGGAGAATTATGAGGTCGTGTTGCAGCAGCAAGGCCTGTTCATGGTCCACATCAATCACGAAATCGGGATAACTGGCATAGAGATCGTGGATCGTCACATTCTCGAGATTTTGAATGCGCGACAGCATTTCCCTTTGAACGATTGATTCTGACATTTTGGGATGGGCGAAGACAACGAGAATTTTCATCGCCTAGATATGTCGGGTTCGCCTAAAAATTAAAAGGGCCGGAAACTTTCATTTCCAGCCCCAAAACGCAAATACACAACAAACCTATTGGCGGTATTTCTGGATCTTTGTGGTACGAAGGCCAGCCAAACCATGGCGATCAATCGACCTTTGCCAACCCAGATATTCCTCAACCGTGAGGACGTAGCGATCACAGGCTTCCTCTAAACTCAGCAGGCCCCCACGCACGGCCGCTACCACCTCCGCCTTGCGGCGGATGACCCAGCGATGGGCGCCAGGCGGCGGCAAATCGGTTATCGTCAGGGGACTGCCATCGGGACCGATGACGTAGTTAACGCGGGGACGCAACTGACCGTTCATACTTAAACTCACAAACCTAAAACGCAGGTACACATTGGAAATGCCAACCTAGGCCCATCTCACTTAAAAATGAGCTAAGCGCTTATGAACAATTTACAAATTCCGGCTGTGAATTGCCTCAATTCAGGACAGTTTGGACAGCGAGATTGCGTTTTATCCCATTCCGGCCCATTTAGACCCCATGAAGCTCGACCAGAAAATATTGGATGCAGTTCACGCGGCAATGGGGCTGGGCGGTAGCCCCGCCGACCACCGGGTTGTGGTGGCCATGTCGGGGGGTGTGGATTCCTCGGTTGTTGCCGCGTTGCTCAAAGTCGCAGGCTACGACGTTGTCGGCATTACCTTGCAGCTTTATGACCACGGGGAAGCGATTCGCCGCAAAGGGGCATGTTGTGCGGGGCAGGATATTCACGATGCGCGGCGGGTGGCTGCTGCCTTTGATATTCCGCATTACATCCTGGATTTTGAAAGCCGGTTCAAGGACGCGGTAATCAATGATTTCGTGGCAGGCTATCTTGCAGGCGAAACGCCAATCCCTTGCGTGAAGTGCAACCAGACTGTTAAATTCGCCGATCTCTTGCAGCGCGCCAAGGATTTGGACGCTACGGCCTTGGTCACCGGGCACTACATTGAAAGCCGCAGCCGTGGTGATGGTTCCAAACACCGGGATCTTTTTACGCCAGCCGACATGGCGCGTGACCAAAGCTATTTTCTGTTTGCCACCACCCAGGAGCAAATCGATTTCCTGCGCTTTCCATTGGGGGCATTGCCCAAGGCCGAGACGCGCCGCATCGCGGGCGAGCTGGGGCTCATGGTTGCCGACAAGCCCGACAGCCAGGATATCTGCTTTGTACCGGAAGGCAGATATGCCGATGTGATTTTGCGGTTGCGGCCCGATGCGGCCGAGCCCGGCGACATCTTGCACATGGACGGCCGCGTGCTTGGCCGCCACGAGGGCATTTTGCATTACACCATTGGCCAGCGCCGCGGGCTTGGCATTTCCGATACTGAGCCATTGTATGTGATCAAGGTTGACGCTGCAAAGAAACAGGTTGTTGTGGGGCCGCGCGAGGCGTTAAGGCAAAATGACATTCGCATTGCGAACTTGAATTGGCTTGGGCACAATAATTTGGATCATGCGGGCCAGCCGGTGTTTGCAAAAATCAGGTCAACCCGCCCGCCGGTTGAAGCGGCATTGCGGCAGGGACCAGAAGGCACGGTTGTCAGCATCGCCGCAGGCGAATATGGCGTGTCGCCGGGGCAGGCTTGCGTGCTGTATGACGGGATGGGAGCGGGTGCACGTGTATTGGGTGGTGGCTTTATTGCGTCGGCCATTCCACGGGTGGCAAACAATTGAAAAAACCCTCGAAACTGTTTTTCCTGAAACAATATTTCCGCAAACCCTCCAGTACAGGTGCCGTGACGCCCAGCAGCCGGAAACTGGCGCAGCTCATGGTGAGGAATCTCGAATTTCAAGCGCATGATGTTGTGGTGGAGCTGGGGCCGGGAACGGGCGTGTTCACGCGTGAACTTCTCGGACAAGGTGTTGACCCCAAAAAACTCATCCTGGTTGAATTCAATGCGGATTTTGCCAAACATCTCCGCCATGAATTTCCACATGTCCGCATAATCGAGGGAGACGCTGGAGAGCTGCCAGTATTGCTTGGCACAGTGGGGCAGGGCAAGATCAGACGGATTGTTTCAGGCATACCATTGCGCAGCCTGAAGCCGGAGCACCGCAAGCAAATTGCCAAAGCCATCGGCGCGTCGCTTGAAGCGGGCGGTGTGGCCGTGCAATTCAGCTACCTCAAAGCTTCGCCATTCCCCGAAGACGTGGCGGTGGAGGGTGGCTTGATCGGCAGCCGTGTTGGAGTTGCGCTGGCCAATGTCCCGCCGGCATTTGTGTGGAAATATGTAAAGTCGGCTTAGCTTCCTTGCCTAGAAGTTTCAGGGCCGTTATAGTTACAAAATGGGGGTTAGGGGAGATGCCACTGCGTGTCTAAATTAAGAGCCAAGCCAAAAATCGATCTGGAAGTGAAAAAGGGGATCGCATGGGCGGTTCATGCCTTCACCACCTGTGGAATTGTGGCCGGGTTCCTGGCGTTGGTGGCGGTGTTGAAAGCAGATGCGGTGGCTGCCTTCATGTGGCTTGGTGTGGCGCTTTTTGTTGATGGCATTGATGGTTCACTGGCGCGCAAGGCAAAGGTGCGGGAATTCACTCCCAATTTTGACGGTGCATCGCTTGATCTTGTTATCGACTATTTCACCTATGTGGCTGTTCCCGCCCTGATGATTTACTGGTTCTACATGGTGCCGGTGCCATACGGATTGCAAACCGAAACATGGAGCCTGATCAGTGCGGCATCCATCATGGCAGTGTCATGCTATACCTTTGCCAATGTTGGCATGAAATCCGAAGACTATTACTTTGTGGGCTTTCCGGCGGTGTGGAATGTGGTGGTACTCTACTTCTATGTGCTGGACACGGGCTGGCTGGTCAATCTTGTCTCGGTCATCGCACTTTCAATCCTCACCTTCATTCCGGTCAAGTTTGTGCATCCCTTGCGCGTTGCCCATTGGCGCATTATCACGATCCCGGTCACGATTTTGTGGGCTGCGATGACGTTGATTCTGGTGTTCATCAGCAAAGACAATTCATACTACAAAATTGGACTGTGGATATGGGGTGCGGCTTCTGTCTATTTCGTGTGGCTTTCCGTGTACCGAACCTTTGTCCAGGGTGATCCTGGTCCCTCGGATGATGCCCATTCGTAATCATGCGCATCTTGGCGATATCTGGCAGCCTAAGGGCCAACTCCTCGAATACCTCGGCCTTGCAGGCGCTTTCCCTTTTGGCGCCAGCCGGCACCAAAGTCGTGGTTTATGAAGGGTTGGGTCAACTCCCCTTGTATAATCCGGATTTCGACACAGCCGAACTTCCTGCAACGGTGGCGGCGCTGCGGCATGAAATTGCACTTGGTGAAGGGCTGATAATCTGTTCACCAGAATATGCCCATGGCATCGCCGGTGCCATGAAAAACGCACTGGACTGGTTGGTGAGCGGAATTGAGTTTCCTGGAAAGCCGGTGGCTCTCATCAACACTTCGCCGCGCGCTGAACATGCGCAGGCCCAACTGCGGGAAATATTGAGAACCATGTCAGCACATGTGATTGAAGAAGCCTCAATTGCAGTGCCACTCCTGGGCCGAAACCTAAATGCAGAAGGTATTGTCGCTGACCCGTTATTGGTCGCAGAGCTCCAACGGGCGCTCCGAAATCTCATTTATCATGTCAAACGGCGCAAGATTGAGGCACTTTAACCCGTGCCGCTTGACTTCCCATGGAATTACTTTCTATAAGCCCATCTGGTTTTGGCGAGGTAGCTCAGCTGGTTAGAGCACGGGAATCATAATCCTGGGGTCGGGGGTTCGAGTCCCTCTCTCGCTACCATCGTTCAACTGTACAGTCTTGAGACATAGGTAACAGAATGTACCTAAGACATGGGTGACAATCCTTGGCCGAAGGGATTGTCGATTGGTTGCAGGGTCTTTTGTTCCAAATCGATGTAACCGAGATCATAGTGCATGAATGAGACGAGCCAAATACCTTCGTCGACTTCTTTTATTCCAAGTTTTTGCCCCGCCAACACGGTTGAGAGGTTGATCTTCTTGCGATGCATGCAGATGCGTCCGCAGGAAGTGACGGTGATATGGCGGTCATGGAAGGGATAGTCCAGTTCGCCGATGCCGTGGTAAGGCCGGGACGAAGGCTGGTAGAGTTCGGCTGGAACTTTCATGTCAATAGCTTCATGTGGCCGCTCCTCATTGAACTCCTTGATGAAGCCATCGAACTTTGCCTGTTGCTGCAGGCTGTTCATGGCGGCTGGTCTGGTTGTGGCTTGTTTGAGGGTGCGGTGCATGCGCTCATGCCTGCCGTTCTGCTGCGGGTGGCCAGGCTTGATGCGTTCGATTGATATGCCCAGTCGCAGCCACCAGACCGAGAGCTTTGAGAGGTTGAACAGCGCGTTTGGCGAGGCAAAGGGCACACCATTGTCAGAGCGGATGGCAGATGGCAGTCCCCGCTCACGGAACAGCTGTTCAAAGGCTTCAATGGCGGTTTCTTCGCGCACCGATTCGAGCGCCTCACACATCAGGAGATAGCGCGAGGCATGGTCGGTGACGGTCAGGGGGTAGCAATAACGCTTGTTGCCCAGCGTGAACTCGCCCTTGAAGTCGGCGCACCAGAGATCGTTGGGATTGGCACCTGCTGAAAGTGCAGTGCCATGGGCCTTGTTGCGCCGCCGTCCCATGTGCCTGACGAGGCCGTTGCGGTCGAGAACGGCATGGATGGTGGAGCGCGACGGCACCTTGATTTCCGAGGCCAGTCGCCGGATCAGCAGTTCCCTGATCTTGCGTGCACCCCAGTGCGGCTTGTTGTTCTTGAGGCCGATAATCTGCGCCTCGATCTGTGGCGGCAGCTGGTTGGCGTAACGGTAAGGCCGCCGCGAGCGGTCCGTCAGAGCCTCAGCACCACTTTGCCTGTAACGGTCGTAAATCTTGTAGCCGGTCTTGCGTGATATGCCGAACTCAACACAAAGGTCCGTCATAGCCTCGCCTTCCAAAAGGCGGGCAATGAAACGAAGGCGTTCGTCCATCTCCGAACTCACTTTCCACGGCATCTCCACCTCCTGCCATTGTCAAAAACAGCGAAAAGTGTAACCCATGTGTCCGGTACAAAACGTCACCTATCTGTCAGACCGTTCAGACCAGCCTAGAATATGACCGGGCACCAAGGTCTGCATCTGGCCCAAGGCGGTCCGGGGCTGCTGAGCATAAGTTTGGTCGAAGGCGGGCGCTTGTCGATCTGCTCATGCTGTAGTGGGGGTTACAGAAATGGACATTCAGGCGGTTTCGGCAGCAGGCCTTCGCAACGGCTCCTTGCGGACGCCGACTACTTGAATTAGGTTGATAAAAAAGTGTGCTCTTTGGTCTTGGATATGCGAACCGGTCTTCCAGATGCAACACGTGACTTCGTTCGAATTTGTCGGCCACACTCTCGACCTGCAGCAAGGGAGGTTGAGAAAGGGCGGTGTTGATGTTGCCCTTCGTCGCAAATCACTCTTGCTCCTCACTTACCTCGTTCAGAATTCCGGCCGCGTCCTTGGAAAAGACGAGCTCGTCACCGCCATCTGGCCCGACGTCGAAGTATCGGACGATTCACTCGCGCAATGTATGAAAGACATTCGCAAGGCGTTGGGTGCGGAGGGCGCCGGGTTCATCCGAACGGTTCCGAGGCGTGGCTATGTCGTGGATGATATCCGAGTTCACCCGCTGCGCGACGAATTTGCTGCCCCCACCCCGTCGGTGGCGGTTCTTCCCTTTACGGTAATGAGCAGCGAACCTGAGCAGGATTTTTTTGCGGACGGCCTTGTCCAAGATATCCTCACGACGCTCGCAAAGCTATCGGGCCTGTCTGTCATCGCGCACCACTCTAGCTTCGCCTACAAAGGCGGCATGGTCGACATTCGCCAGATTGCTCAAGAACTTGGCGTGCGCTTCGTGGTCGAGGGCGGTGTGCAGAAGTCGGGAGACCGGCTTCGCATCACAGTTCAGCTGATTGACGCCGCTTCCGGGACCCAGGTTTGGGCAGAGCGGTTCGACCGGAGCATGAACGATCTCTTTGCAGTCCAGGATGAGATCACCCTGACGCTTGCGACTGAGATGCAGGTGAGATTGAGCGAAGGGGAACAGGCACGCCTGCGCTACACAACGACAACGAACGTTGACGCGTGGAACCTTTGGATCCGGGGGCTGAACCATTCTCGTGGCTCACACGGCACGGATTTCCATGTTCAGGCCTGCCGCTGTTGGGAGAAAGCACTGACGCTCGATCCGAACTCCGCACCGCTGATGGGCATGCTCGCGTTCAGGCACTTTTCTGACGCCCGGCACGGCTGGACGGGGGCAAGCCGGGAGACATCGTTGAGTAAGGCCGAGGCTTATGTTGAGCAGGCACTCGCTATCGATCCCGATAATCCCGACGCACACCGCGCCGCGGCCGGCATATTGCTTTTAAGACTGGAGTTCGAAGACGCCGCTATCGCCG
>JANMPF010000115.1:0-2709 GCA_031369725.1 Rhodobiaceae bacterium
AGTGACATTCTCCCTTTACATTTTATTGTTCCCGCTGGTTTGACCAAGTGGTTCAAATTCCAGATTAGCCCGGTTTTGGGGGATACGTAAAGTGACGACGGTTTGGCTCAGGAACCCGCTGGCAATTCTAGGCCTTGTTGATGCGATGGATATTCAGGTGGATGAGGCGCTGCGGTTTGCCGCCTGCCAGCGTGGCACAGGACGAAGATACAATATTGGCTGATTGCACATCGAACATGGTACTTGCTTCCAGCCATTGCCGCACGTTGGAACTTGAAAGTGCGGGCGTTGACGTTGACCGGTTGCGGTGGGAACATGGTGCTGCTGCAAAACTGTTTTTGAATAATTGAGGGAAGCATCCGATGAGTTTTTATAATGTCGAGCAGGCTCCGGCGCGGCTTAACCGCAGTGAGCTTGCGGTTCCCGGCAGCCAGCCGCAATTGTTTGAAAAAGCCGCCAAGGGCAATGCCGATGTCATTTTTCTCGATCTTGAGGATGCGGTGGCACCCGATGACAAGGCGCAGGCGCGCAGGAACGTTATTCAGGCTATTGGTGATATTGACTGGGGCCGCAAATCCCTTTCGGTTCGCATCAACGGACTGGATACGCACTACATGTATCGTGATGTGGTGGATGTCTTGGAACAGGCTTCCGACAGGCTTGACCTCATCATGATTCCGAAAGTTGGCACCGCTTCCGACGTTTATGCCGTCGATATGCTCTGTACACAGATTGAAGCGGCTAAAAGCCGCAAGAAGCGTGTCGGCTTTGAAATGATCATTGAAACCGCTTTGGGCATGCAGAATGTTCATGAAATTGCGGCGGCTTCGAAGCGCAATGAGTCACTGCACTTTGGCGTTGCTGACTATGCAGCTTCCACAAAAGCGCGCACGACATCAATTGGCGGGGCCAATGCGGACTATGCGGTTTTGACGGAACCACTTTCCGATGGTTCGCGCCAAATTCACTGGGGTGACATGTGGCATTATGCCATCTCGCGTATGGTGGTTGCGGCGCGCGCCAACGGCTTGCGTCCGGTCGATGGACCGTTTGGAAACTTCACCGACGGTGATGCTTTCCGGGCGGCGGGATTGCGTGCAGCGGTGCTGGGATGTGAAGGAAAGTGGGCAATTCACCCCTCGCAAGTGCCCCTTGCAAATGACGTGATGTCGCCTTCGGATGTGGATGTAATCCGGGCAAGAAGAATTATTGCTGCGATGGAAGAGGCCGCCAGGGCAGGCAAGGGGGCTGTTTCACTTGATGGCCGCTTGATTGACTATGCTTCAATACGGCAGGCGGAAGTTTTGGTGCAAAAGGCAGCACAGATTGCGGCCAGCAACTAATGGGCAATGGTGCCAGGCCCCTGCGAAATCACGAATTGCGCAATTTTTTAATAGTGATATGGTCGCCATCATGAGAAGGGCACAAGCCCTCGAGGGGAGGCAAGCGTGGTGGCACGCAGTGAAAAGGAAGTCGTCGAACAGCGGCCCATGGCTGTTGTCGTTGAAGATTTGCATAAACGCTTTGGCGAGCTGGAAGTGCTCAAAGGTGTTTCGCTGGAAGCCCGCGAAGGCGATGTGGTGTCGATGATTGGGGCCTCGGGCTCTGGCAAGAGCACGTTCCTGCGCTGCATCAATTTTCTGGAAATGCCCACCAAGGGGCGAATTGTCGTGACCGGCGAAGACGTTGCCTTGGCGCCAAACAGGGATGGCAATTTACATCCGAGCGACCGGCGCCAGCTTGAGCGTATTCGCACCAAGCTGGGAATGGTTTTTCAGAGCTTCAATCTTTGGCAACACCTCACCGTGATGCAAAATGTCATTGAAGCTCCCATTCACGTACTGGGGCTTTCCAAAGCGGAGGCGACCGAGCGCGCCGAGAAGCTTCTCAACAAGGTTGGGTTATACGAAAAGCGGGAACAATATCCCGCTTTTCTTTCTGGCGGCCAGCAGCAGCGCGCGGCCATTGCACGGGCTTTGGCCATGAACCCCAAGGTCATGCTGTTTGACGAGCCTACATCGGCGCTTGACCCTGAATTGGTGGGCGAGGTTTTGAAAGTTATCCGCGATTTGGCAAATGAAGGCCGCACAATGATTCTTGTAACGCATGAGATGAAATTTGCGCGCGATGTATCAAGCCATGTCATTTACCTGCACAAGGGCAAAATAGAAGAAGAGGGGCCGCCCAAGCAAGTATTTGGTGCACCGAAAAGTGCGCGTTGCAAACAGTTCGTCTCGGGGATTCATTGATTCCCGCGGGATGGGAAAGAAGGGATCATGTGATTAGTCAGGGAGCCCTGATCGCATGTATCTTTAGGTTAGAAAGCAGAACTCTGGCTTCACAACATGTGGATCAGTCACTAAGGGAGATTGGTATGAAAGTTACGCGTAGAATTCTATTGGCAGCTGCAGCATCTGTTGCACTGTTTACAGCAGCACCGGCTTATGCTGACTTGAAAATGGGTGTGGCGGCCGAACCTTATGCCCCATTCACGTCCAAGGATGCTTCAGGTGTTTGGGTTGGTTGGGAAGTGGATTTCATGAATGCACTTTGCGCCCAGATCGGCGAGAAATGCGCGATTGAGGAAGTGGCATGGGATGGCATTATTCCAGCGCTCACCTCCAAGAAATTCGACATGATCATGTCTTCGATGTCAGTGACCCCTGAGCGTGCCAAGACCATCAGTTTCTCGGACATCTATTACAATTC
>JANMPF010000133.1:0-1941 GCA_031369725.1 Rhodobiaceae bacterium
CGCAAAATGAACGGGCTCGGCAATGATTTTGTCGTGCTTGACGGACGCGCACGCTGTTTTCACATGGACGCCGTGAAGGCGCGGGCGATTGCCGACCGGGCAACCGGCATTGGGTGTGACCAGCTCATCATCCTGGAGAAGTCCGATGTTGCGGATGTGCGCATGCTGGTGTGGAACAATGGCGGCGGCCAGGTTGAGAGTTGCGGCAATGCCTCGCGCTGTGTGGCGGATTTGCTGTTTGACGAGAGACATACGACATCGGCCACCATTGATACGCTGGGCGGGTTTCTGGTGGCGCGCAAGGCCGGCGACAGGCTGGTAACCGTTGATAACGGGATCCCACGCTTTGACTGGAAGGACATTCCATTGTCGGAACCCTTCTTCGACACCCGCCATATCGAGCTCCAGGTGGGCCCTATTGATCAGCCGCTGATCCATTCACCGTCAGTGGTGAATGTGGGCAACCCGCACTGCATTTTCTGGGTGGATGACCTCGATGTGGTTGACCTTGCAAAGGTTGGCCCGATGCTTGAACATCACCATCTGTTCCCCGAGGGCTGCAATATTTCATTGGCGCGGGTTGAAGCGAGGGACCATGTAACGCTCAAGGTTTGGGAACGCAGTGCGGGTCTCACCCTGGCGTGTGGCACGGCGGCTTGTGCTACGATGGCTGCGGGGGCGCGCATCAAGATTATTGACCGCAAGGCCCGCATCACCTTGCCGGGTGGCGATCTCCACATGGAATGGCGGACAGGCGATGACCACGTGTTGATGACCGGCCCGGTGGCCTATGAATTTGACGGCGTATTG
The DNA here is from genome assembly GCA_031369725.1 of Rhodobiaceae bacterium. Taxonomy (GTDB): domain Bacteria; phylum Pseudomonadota; class Alphaproteobacteria; order Rhizobiales; family Aestuariivirgaceae; genus Aestuariivirga. Next base: position 811 of record JANMPF010000133.1, read on the forward strand.
CCGCCGGAGCTTGCGCCATGAGCGAAACGGAATTTGTCACTTTCGGCTGCCGCCTCAACACTTATGAATCCGAAGTGATGCGCGACCATGCGGCAGGCGCTGGCATGAAGGACGCAATTGTTTTCAATACCTGTGCGGTGACAGCAGAAGCCACCCGGCAGGCGCGCCAAGCCATACGCCATGCCCACAGGGGCAGGCCCAACGCAAGGATTATCGTCACGGGCTGTGCGGCACAGACCACGCCGGAGATGTTTGCCGCGATGCCGGAAGTTGCCATGGTGCTTGGCAACGAAGAAAAATTGCAGCCACAGTCATGGTTGCCGGGTGCCAATGACCGCGTGCGGGTGAGCGAGATCATGAGCCCGCGCAAAAACCATTTGCACATGATTGAAGGCCTCACCGAACGCACCCGGGCCTTTGTGCAGGTACAGAATGGCTGCGACCACCGCTGCACGTTTTGCATCATTCCGTTTGGCCGGGGCAATTCGCGCTCGGTTGAAATTGCGCAAGCGGTGGAGCAAGTGCGGCGGCTGGTGGCCAATGGCTATGCGGAAGTGGTGCTCTCGGGCGTTGACATCACGTCATGGGGTGCTGATCTTGCGGGTGCGCCGAAACTGGGCGCGTTGGTTGGCCGCATTTTGAAAGATGTGCCAGACCTCAAGCGCTTGCGGCTTTCGTCCATAGACTCCATCGAGACTGATGCTGAACTGATGGATGTGCTGGCGGGTGAAATACGTGTGATGCCGCATATCCACCTGTCGCTGCAATCGGGCGACAACATGATCCTCAAACGCATGAAGCGCAGGCATGCACGGGAGGATTCAATCGCGTTTTGCAACGCGTTGAAATCGCGTCGGCCCGACATGGTATTCGGAGCCGATATCATTGTGGGTTTTCCCACTGAAACCGAGGAAATGTTTGAAAACTCGCTGAGGATCGTCGACGACTGCGGGCTCACCTACCTGCACGTCTTCCCGTTTTCACCACGCGCCGAAACGCCAGCGGCGCGCATGCCGCAGCTGGACAGGCCGGTGATCAAAGCCCGGGCCATGCGCCTGCGCGCCAAGGGGCAGGAGAGGCTTACGCAGTTTTTGAATTCATCGGTTGGTTCCATCCAGCGCGTGCTGGTTG
>JANMPF010000153.1:0-1938 GCA_031369725.1 Rhodobiaceae bacterium
GACGTGTTCAAGGGCGATACCTCATGGCGCAAGATCAAGGTCACCAAGGGGCTCACCTATGCCTGGGATGAGGTGAGTACCTATGTGGCGAGCCCGCCCTATTTCAACGGCATGAGCATGACGCCAGCGCCGGTCAAGAACGTGGCGGGTGCACGGGTGTTGGGGCTGTTCCTTGACTCAATCACCACGGACCACATTTCGCCAGCCGGTGACATCAAGGCGAGTTCACCCGCCGGCCAGTATCTTGCCGCACATGGCGTTGCCAAGCTTGAGTTCAATTCCTATGGCGCCAGGCGCGGCCACCACGAAGTGATGATGCGCGGCACCTTTGCCAATATCCGCATCAAGAACCAGATGGTTGCCGGTGTTGAAGGTGGTGTGACCAAGCACTATCCCGATGGCACACAGATGCCGATTTATGATGCGGCGATGAGGTATATGGAAACGGGAACGCCGCTGGTGATATTCGCCGGCAAGGAATATGGCACGGGGTCATCGCGCGACTGGGCAGCCAAGGGCACCAAGCTGTTGGGCGTTCGGGCAGTCGTTGCACAAAGCTTTGAGCGCATTCACCGTTCAAACCTCATCGGCATGGGTGTTATCCCCCTGCAGTTCACGGACGGTGAGAGCTGGCAATCGCTGGGCCTCAAGGGTGACGAAACTGTTTCCATCAATGGCCTGGCGGAAGGCTTGAAGCCGCGCTCGGGAATTACGGTGGACATCACGCGGGTCGACGGTTCGAGGCTTGCGGTTCAGGTTCAATGCCGCATCGACACGCTGGATGAGCTGGATTACTACATGAACGGCGGCATCATGCCTTACGTCTTGCGCAACCTTGCAGGCGCTGCTTAGTCATTGCCGCCATCGCGGTTCGGCGCTAGAGTTTACCCGGGGTTCAAAAAAAGGGAGACTGGATCATGGCCTATGTCGACGGAATTGTAATTCCCGTGCCTAAAGCAAATCTGGCGAAGTACCGCACGCTTGTACGCAAGGCTGGCAAGGTATGGATGAAGCACGGGGCGCTCAGCTACATGGAAAGTGTTGCCGATGATGTCAAACCCGGAAAGACCACATCATTCCCGCAGAGTGTCAAGCTCAAGGAGGGAGAGGTTGTGGTTTTTGGCTGCGTCACCTTCAAGAACCGCAAGCACCGCGACGCCGTGATGAAAAAGGTGTTCGCCGATCCCTTCATGACGAACTATGATCCCAAGACCATGCCTTTCGACGGCAAGCGCATGTTCTGGGGCGGGTTCAAGCCGATTGTCAGCTACTGACCGCATTCGCCACATCCGGGTCGCGGATGGATCAAACTCATTTGTGATGGCTCCTCACCGGCTCGTGAGTGGCAATTTGGGGCGTTGTGCACTAGCTTTGGGGGCATGACACCAGTCGTTTCCCGTCGCAATATTCTCGCACTTGGCGCTTGCGCCACGCTGGCAAGGCCCGCTTTTGCAACGTCCAAGCGGCCGGTGATTGTTGAACTCTTCACCAGTCAGGGCTGTTCGTCCTGCCCGCCGGCTGATGCCTATTTGCAAACCCTGCTTGGCAAGCCTGGCATCATTGCGCTTTCCTATCATGTGGATTATTGGGATTATCTGGGCTGGCGCGACACGCTTGGAAGTGCTGACTATTCGCAGCGGCAGTATGACTACGCCAGCTCGCGTGGCGACAAGAATGTTTACACGCCACAAACTGTCATCAATGGGCGTGAACACTTTGTGGGCAGCCAAAGGTCAATGGTTTCGGGCGGCATTTCCACTGCGCAATCCAATGGTTCGGCCGACTGGATTGACATTTCGATGGCGGAAAACCAGACCGATGTGATGATTGAGATTTCAGCAGGCAGTGCGCCCAAGGAAACCACACTTTGGCTGATGGCCTATGCACCCTCCGTTTCAGTCGAAATCAAAAAGGGTGAGAATGCCGGAAGCACTGTCA
>JANMPF010000166.1:0-5927 GCA_031369725.1 Rhodobiaceae bacterium
AATTTCCAGCGCATTGAGACGGGAGACAACATCGGCCAGTTTTGCCGGCGTCATGCCGTGGGCGAGGCGCACGAGGTCTTCGCGCGGCACATTCATGTCAACCAGCATGCGCGCCACAAGTCCCGAATCCATCGCCATGGCTTCGGGTGCCACTTCGGGATCAATGTGGTGGCGGGCGATGAACTCATCGATCATGTCGAAGTCATGGGCCAGCACACCGTCCATGCTGGCAATTTTTCCAGACTTTATGGAGACCCCGGGTTTCGGATCGGCGGGGCTGGTGAAAGCCGAAAAGCCGTGGGCCGCATCTTCCACCGCAAATTTGTCAAGCCGCAGTGGCCGTGCGTCCCACTGCGCATAACGCCGCCAGCGATTTGGAGTGTTGCTCAAAGGCTTTGACCTCTCCATGCAAGGACACATAGACTGCGTGACCAAGCCATGCAGAGTCAATACGGGAGAACGCGATGTCAGCCTTGCGAAATGTCTACCCGGCATCCAACCAATTGGGGGAGGCTGCCATTTGGCATGCGGTGCGCCAGAGGCTGCTGTGGATTGACCTTTATGACCCCAAACTGTTTATTCATGACCCCATCACCAATAAAACCGAGGTGAAGGTTGTGGCCCTCAATGGTCCCTTGGGGGCGATTGCGGCCACCGGTGACCCAGCGCTCCTCATCATCACCCATCTTGGGGGCATTTCCACCATAAACATTGAAACCGGTGCAACGCGGCTGTTGGCAAGGCCGGAACAAAACCGCGATGCGCTCATCTACAATGATTGCAAGGTTGATCGCTTTGGCAGGCTGTGGGTCGGCAGCTCGCATTTCAAGGAGGCAGAGCCGCGCGGTGCGCTATGGTGCGTGTTGCCAAGTGGTGAATGCTTTCTGGGTGATGCGGGGTTTGCCGTATCCAATGGTCCGGCTTTTTCGCTGGATGGCAAAACCATGTATTTCAACGACAGTGCGGGCTACAAGACCTTTGCCTATGACATTTCAGCCGATGATCCACACCCGCGAAACCGAAGGCTGTTCCTTACCTTCACGGTGGAAGAAGGCATGCCTGACGGGCTAACGGTGGATTGTGAGGATTGCCTGTGGATTGCCCATTGGGGTGGAGCCTGCATCAGCCGCGTGAGCCCGGCTGGCGAGCTGCGGCGCAAGATTGAAATCCCGGCCTTGTACACAACCACCGTTGGCTTTGGTGGTTCTGATTACAAAACCCTCTATGTGACCTCCGCCAGAGCCGGCCTCAGCGATGTGGAACTTGCAAAGTATCCGCAGTCTGGTGATCTCTTCGCGCTTGAGCCTGGTGTTGCCGGCGTGGCAGAACCGCTCTTTGCGGTTTCAGGCAACACTCCATAAAGGTTAATGAAAATATGGCGATAAGGTGCCCGGCCCACCACCATCAACTTTCACCAATTTTAATCAATAGGGAGCAGAGTTTCCCCTGAAATTCGGCATGTAATGCCTGGAACGGGGGTTGGGCCATGCAGTCTGGTGGAATTGCCACGGCGTTAAAATATGTGGACGAGGAAGTTGTCAAACGCTTGCTCAAAGTTCTCGATTTTGCCGTATTTTTCTCGACAGCTCTCGTTCTATCAACAATTTTTGCGCGCCTTCCGGGTGTCCCCAACCAAGGTGCCATTATTGGCTTCTTCGCGCTTCAGGTGGCGCTTCTCAGCGTTTTTATCATTCGTGACTTGCAGCTCTATGAACCAAGGTCACTGGTCAATGGCTGCTGGATTTTCGGCAAGACTTTTTCAGCCATTTTGATATGCGGCTTTGGGCTGTTTTCGATTGTCGACCAATTCCTGCTGCCCATGGATCATGGTTGGCTGCCGTTCTGGGCGGTGATCACAACCGTCTACCTGGCGGCCACACGATTTGGCGCACAGTTGTGGGCACGGCCCATCGCCAGGCTGGGGCGGTTTCGCAAGCGCATTGCCATTGTTGGTGGTGGCAAGGCGGCCGAGGACGCGTTGCAGGCGCTTGAAGCTTCGCGCAATCTGAACTTCGAAATTGTCGGGCTGTTTGATGACCGCTATGACGCACGCAGCCCGCATTCGGTACGCAAGCACCAGAAGATCGGCAAGATCACTGAACTGGCGGACTATGCGCGCGGCAACCGGGTTGATCTCGTCATTGTTGCCATTCCACTGTCGGCGGAAGCGCGGCTTTTGTACATTCTGAAACGCCTGTGGGAACTGCCGGTTGACATCCGAATCAGTGGGCAGGCATCGAGCCTCAAGCTCAGCCCGCGCGCCTATACCTACATCGGCTTGCTGCCCTTGCTCGCGGTATTCGATCGCCCGCTGGATGGCTGGGGCCTGTTTCTCAAGAACGCCATGGAGCGGGCCTTGGCATGTGTGGCAATCGTGATGCTAGCACCGGTCATGCTGGCAGTGGCCGCAGCCATACGCCTGGAAAGCCAAGGGCCGGTGATATTCAGGCAGAAGAGGTATGGCTTTAACAATGAGTTGGTTGAGGTCTTTAAATTCCGCTCGATGTTCACCAATTTGACCGATGCGAATGCCAGCAAACTGGTGACCAAGGGCGACCCGCGGGTGACCCGCGTTGGGCGCTTCATCCGCAAAACTTCACTGGATGAACTGCCGCAATTATTCAATGTCTTAACGGGCCAATTGTCTTTGGTGGGGCCGCGCCCGCATGCCACACAGGCCAAGGCCGCCGATACTCTTTATGAGCAGGTTGTCGATGGATATTTTGCCCGCCACAAGGTTCGCCCCGGCATCACCGGATGGGCGCAAGTCAATGGCTGGCGGGGTGAAACCGACACGCGCGAAAAGCTTGAACAGCGCGTGAAGCATGATCTTGAATATATTGATCGCTGGTCTCTCATGTTCGACATCATGATCATTTTGAAAACGCCGCTCGCCTTGCTGAAAAACGAAAACGCCTATTAGAATTCACTATTGGTTCCAACCTTCCATCCGTCATTCGGAAGGACGGATCGTGCCGGCCTATTTTGCCGTGATGGCAGCTGCGGCCTTGTTCAGGTGTGTGGCACATTCTGTTGCGTTGCTGGCCTTGGCGGCCATTTGCATTTCCGCATTGGCGGCATCGACCTTTGGCTGCATCGCCGGATCAGTTCCGGCCGCAATCATCTGTTTCACTTTCGTCATGCTTGCCTCATCACACGGCATCATCTCATCGGCAAATGCCGTTGTTATCGACGCTGTTCCCACGACAATGGCTGCAATTACGAATTTTAACATCTGACATTTCCTCATTTACGGAGACGGGTTATCGACCTGGTTCCAGCAATCTATCGCGGGTGAATGGGGCCAGAATGTGATGTTGTGGTTGTGAGTTTGCGTCAATGTGCCGTTCACGAACCGCTGAACCAGTTGTAGCCCTGGTCTTCCCAATAGCCGCCGGGATAATCATTGGTTACAAACATCGCCATGATGTGTTTTGGATTCTTGAAACCCAGCTTCGTGGGTACACGGAGCTTCATGGGGAAGCCAAATTTCTCCGGCAATACCTGGTCACGGAATGTGAGCGCCAAAATGGTTTGCGGATGCAGGGCAGTTGCCATGTCACAACTGGAATAATAATCATCGGCGCATTTGAAGCCCACATATTTCGCCGTCGTGTCAGCGCCAATGAGGCGCAGGAAATCACCAAAGGGAACGCCACCCCATTTGCCAATGGCACTCCAGCCCTCAACACAGATGTGCCGGGTGATCTGCGACACTTGCGGCAGGGCGCGCAACTGATCAAGGGTCCAGCTCTGCTTCTTTTCAATCAGTCCGCTGAGCTCGAGCTTGTAGCCGAGCTCGGGAACGCTGGTGACTTCATCTTCGCTGTAGAAGGCGTTGAACGGAAATGGATCAGTAATGTCGGCTTCAGTGTAAACCGGTGCCGGCTTGGTGGGATTGAAAATTGCAAGTTGCACCTCGTCATTCCATTTCGACATGGCGTTCAAAATACGGTCGGACACCGAAGGGTCGGTTGCATCGCAGCCTGTCAACATGGCCAAGGCACCAAGGCTCAAGGTTTTTTTCATGAACAGGCGACGCTCAATATTTACCAAAGACTTTGCCTGCGGCAGCAGCAATTTAGACTTCATGATGGGTTGCCTCCATATCATGGCTGGACTTTCGGCCCCAACCCAGGATCATTGGAATGAGGGTGCTTGGCACCAATAGAACGAGTGACAGGTGAAGGACGATGAAGGCACAAATGGCTGACATTCCGAGGAAATGTACGATGCGGGCACCTTCATACCCACCCATGAGAGACGCCAGACCCTGCAGCTGCACAGGTTTCCAAACAACCGATCCAGAAACGATGGTGAGCAAGATGGCAAGCAGCACGCCGATATAGGCAATTTTCTGCACGGAATTATAGGCCGTGGCACTGTGGGGCAGCTTGCCTTTGATGGCTTTGCCCATATCGGTCAAAACCGATGCTGGGGTGACGGGCGTAAACCTGCGGCGGAAGTGGCCCGTGGCAAAACCGATAATGAGATAAACCAGGAAGTTAAGAACCAACAGCCACATGGCAGCGAAGTGCCATTGCAGTGCGCCGCCAAGCCAGCCACCAAGGGTTATGCCCCGTGGGAACTTGAAATCAAAAAGCGGCGAGGCATTGTAAATGCGCCAGCCACTCATGATCATCAGCGTTATGCCCAGCGCATTAAGCCAATGGAAGACCCGCACAAACCAGGTGTGAATATAAATCCGGGGGTGCCGTTCGCGGTTTTCACTCGTGGTCATGGGGCTCAGCTTCCGCATAATATCCTGCGCGCAAGATGCGCCAAGTCGTTGGGGTTAACAACTCAACTCACTTCACATTTAAGTGTCGCAAATTCGTGAAACCTTCACGAGCCGGCAAGCGTAAACTCAGAGCTTGTTGGTTCCAAACGTGTCACACTGGCCAATGTCCGTGGTTGTAAAGCCGGTTTTGAACCAGCGTACGCGCTGTTCAGAAGTGCCATGGGTGAAGCTTTCAGGAACCACATAACCCTGGCTGCGTTTTTGCAAACGGTCATCGCCAATTTGCGTGGCGGCATTCAAGGCTTCTTCAATGTCGCCCTGTTCGAACACCTTGGAATCCTGCGCCCAAATTCCAGCCAGGCAATCGGCCTGCAATTCCATGCGCACGGAAAGCACGTTGCTTTCCGCCTCAGTTGCCTGGGAACGGGCTTCCTGAACCTTGTCGGCAATGCCGAGAAGGTTTTGCACATGGTGACCAACTTCATGGGCCACCACATAGCCCTGGGCTGCGTCGCCAGGTGCGCCCAGCTTGTCTTTCATGTCCTGATAAAACGAGAGATCGATGTAAACCTTGCGGTCACGCGGGCAGTAGAATGGCCCCATGGCAGATTGGGCCATGCCGCAAGCCGATTGCACGAAACCGGTAAAAAGCACCAGCACCGGCTTTTCGTAGGTCTTTCCCATCTGCTTGAAAACTCCGTCCCACACACGCTCGGTTGAACCCAGCACACGGGCGACAAAATCCTTGCCCGCATCGCCAGTCACATCAGTTGCAGTTGTTGTGGCACCACCGGGAACTCCGGCATTGGTCACTTCGGTGTTGCCCTTTGGCAAGGTTATCTGTGTGTCCGTGGTTTGGCCGGGGAGCTGGATGCCGCCATTGCCGCCGTTGATGATGTCAATCAAATCGACATTGAAAACGAATTTCAGCACAAGATAGACAACGGCGAAAAACAACAGCGTCTTTATGCTGAAGCCACCGCCGCGGCCACCCATGGGAATATTGATGCCCCGACCGCTGCCGCCACCGCCGGGAAAGCCCATGCCGCCGCCAGTGCCGCCCTCACTGCGGCGATCTTCAACATTGTCGCTGGGTTTTTCATTGTCGAGACGCATCGGTAGCCCTCCTAAAACATTTCCCCGGTGAACCCATTCAGGTTCGACTGCGATACTTGGCAAGATCATA
>JANMPF010000169.1:0-8571 GCA_031369725.1 Rhodobiaceae bacterium
GTTGAAGTTTTGGACAAGGCCGCTGCCGCAATTGTGCAGGGCCTTACGATATTCGTGCGCGATATCAAACCGCTTGAATCAATTGCCATGCGCCTGGGCTCTGGCGGACGCGCCCCGGTGCGCATGATATTGCAAATGGACACAGGCCGTGAAGTTGAAATGTCGCTCGGCAGCAAGTTTGCCGTAACCCCGCAAATCAAGGGCGCCATCAAGGCCATTCAGGGCGTCATTGATGTGCATGATTTTTAGGAAGGGTTCCTTTCTCAAGGCTCGGCGATCCCACAGCTCTTTGCCAGCGTAAAAACCACGGCTTCAATTTCCCCCAATTCAATCTTCACCTTGTCCGAGAGCCACAACCAACTCCAGCCCCAATTCCACTTGAGCGTTAAGTTATGGGCGGTTCGAAGTTCGGCAATGTCGGGGGTATTTTCGCGCACCAGAATGCGGTTTCGGGCTCCAATGACCCAAAGTTCTTCGCGGGCCAATTTGTCGCCAACCCTGGCGATGAGTTCAATTTTGCCGCTGCCGGAAACGGCGTCTTCAAATTGCAGGGTTTGGCTCCAATGGGTGGCATCTCCCAATTTGCAGGCTATTGTGTAAAGCGGCGCATAATCTGGCTCTGAACCGCCGGAGGTTATCAGGTTGCCGGCATGGATGGCTGCGGTGAACACCGTTACCCCATCTGGTGCCTTGGATTGGCTAAAGCTCCAATTACCCAATTCCTGCGCCAAACCGGAGTTTGCCCATAGCGCCGTCGCCAGGCCAAGAATCAAAAATTTACCATGTGATTTCATCATCTTAAATGTGTTGCCGTTGGTCCTGTGCGACCCCATATTAGCGCTGGATTTGCTATATTCCCAGTAAAACGGCTAAAATAGCCCGATTCATGTTAAAACCAACGTTGACTGTAGGGTCGGCGACAGGAGAACGAAGTCATGAAACCTTTTGCCATCGCTGGCATTCAAATGTACCTCGGCCATGGTTCAAACATTGACGCCATGCGTCAGCGCGTTGATTTGACCATGCACCTCTACCCTTGGGTGCAAATGGTGATGTTTTCAGAACTCGCCGTATTCGGCCCGCTGCTGCAACATGCCCAACCCTTGCCGGGAACGACAGAAGCCGATTTTCAGGCCATGGCACGCCATCACCGGATTTGGGTTGTCAACGGCTCGATGTATGAGCGCAAAGACGGTCGCATCTTCAACACCACATCGGTAATCAACCCCGAAGGTGAGGTGGTGGGCCGCTATCGCAAGATGTTTCCCTTCCGGCCTTTGGAGCAGGGTGTACAGGCAGGCACCGAGTTTCTCGCCTTCGACGTTGAAGGCGTTGGCAAGTTCGGCGTGCTGAATTGCTATGACATCTGGTTCCCGGAAACCTCGCGGCAACTCACCGCTATGGGCGTTGAGGTAATCCTCCATCCGGTGATGACCCACACCATTGACCGTGATGTGGATATCGCCATCAGCCACGCCACATCGTCGATGATGCAATGCTATGTGTTCGACGTGAACGGGTTGGGGGCCGGTGGCAACGGCCAGTCCTGCGTGTTCGACCCATCGGGCCGCGCACTCTATCGTGGCGACACCACCGAGCAAATCATCCCGATTGAGATTGACATGGAGCAGGTGGCGCGCTCGCGCGAACGCGGCATTCGTGGGCTTGGCCAGATGAGCAAGGCCTTCCGTGACCGGCCAGCCAATTTCCCGGTTTATGAAAAGGGTTTTGACACCACCTATTTGGATAGCCTCGGCCCCGTGGCAACGCCACGCCGGGTTGATGCACCAGCTCCGTCAAACGTGAAAACCCTGCCAGTGCGGCGCAGTTTTGTGAAGTAGATCACGCATCCGTCATTCCGGCTGGAATGACGGATGTGGGTTGCAGTCCGGCAAAATGCAAAACTTTTGCCGGGTCTTTATCGTCAGTGAACAATTTGAAATCCCCCGTGCCTTCAAGTGCCGGAGCCAGAAGTTTTTGATACTCCGCCTTTGAAACCGGCATGGCACCCAGGGTTTCCAAATGCGGGTTCATGAATTGCGCGTCGAGCAGTTGAAAACCACCGGCATTGAGCCTTGCCACAAGATGCACCAGGGCAATTTTGCTTGCATCGGTCACCCGTGAAAACATGCTCTCGCCAAAAAACGCCGCACCGATTTTAACGCCATAAAGCCCGCCCACCAGCTTGTCATCCTGCCAGCATTCAACCGAATGGCAGCAGCCCATCTTGTGAAGCTGGTTGTAAAGCGTGCGGATGCGCTGGTTGATCCATGTTGCTTTACGCGTTTCGGTTTTTGCCGCACAAGCTGCCATGACTTCCGCAAAGGCCGTGTCGGTACGAATGTCAAATGGCTGTCTGCGAACCTGCTTCCTGAGCGAGCGTGATATGTGAAGTCCGTGCAATGGAATAATGCCACGCTCATCAGGTTCAACCCAATACAGGGCGTTGTCGTCTGCTGTTTCCGCCATGGGAAATATTCCAGCGCAATAGGCTTGCAGCAGAATTTGAGGGCTTATCGTCGTCATCACGCGTCTCGTGCGAGATATTTTTCCAGCCAGTGAATGTCATAGTTGCCGTCAATGATGTCAGGCTCCTGCAACAGGCGCTGGAACAACGGAATTGTAGTCTCTACACCTTCGATCACGAACTCACCCATGGCGCGCTTCAATCGCATCATGCACTCCGCCCGGGTTTTGCCAGACACAATGAGCTTGCCAATGAGGCTGTCATAGTAGGGCGGAATTTTATACCCGGCATAGAGTGCTGAATCAACCCGCACGCCCAGACCGCCGGGGAAATGCACGGCATCCACCCGGCCCGGCGATGGTGCGAAAGTCTTGGGATTTTCAGCGTTGATACGGCATTCAATGGCATGGCCCGCAAACACAATGTCCTTCTGGGTGTATTGCAGTGCCGTGCCGCTGGCCACCCGAATTTGCTCCTGCACGAGATCAAGACCAGTGATCATTTCCGTCACCGGATGTTCAACCTGCAAACGCGTGTTCATTTCAATGAAATAGAACTCACCGTTTTCGTAGAGAAACTCAATGGTGCCAACGCCTTCATAGCGCAGACTTGCCATAGCCTTGGCCACGCGTGCCCCAATTTGTTCGCGCTGTATGGCATTCAATGCTGGCGAATGGGCTTCCTCCCAAATCTTTTGGTGGCGGCGTTGCAGCGAACAGTCACGCTCGCCCAGATGCACCGCATTTCCCTGCCCGTCACCCAATACCTGAATTTCAATATGACGGGGAAGCACCAGGTATTTTTCGATGTAAACCTCGTCGTTGCCGAAGGCTGCTTTCGCTTCAGTACGCGCTGTACTCAGGGCGATTTCAATTTCTTCATCATTGCGCGCAACCTTCATGCCGCGGCCACCGCCACCCGCCGTTGCCTTGATGATAACCGGATAGCCGATCTCGCGGGCAATGCGCTTGCCTTCGCCAACGTCGGAAACGCCACCATCGGAGCCGGGAACAACCGGAATGCCGAGCGCCTTTGCGGTGCGCTTGGCCTCAATCTTGTCACCCATGGTGCGAATGTTTTCAGGCGAGGGACCGATAAACTTGATGCCGTGTGAGCCCAGAATTTCCGCAAACTTGGCATTTTCCGAAAGAAAGCCATAGCCCGGATGCACTGCATCAGCCCCGGTGATTTCGCAAGCCGCAACAATGGCTGGAATATTCAGATAGCTGTCACGTGCGGGTGGCGGGCCAATGCACACACTTTCATCGGCCAGCCGCACATGCATGGCATCGGCATCCGCCGTTGAATGCACGGCGACCGTTTGAATGCCGAGCTCGCGGCACGCCCGCAAAACACGAAGGGCTATTTCGCCGCGGTTGGCGATGAGAATCTTGTCAAACATCGCCTACTCGATTGTCACAAGTGGAGCGCCATATTCAACCGGATCACCATTGCCCACAAAAATGCGCGTAACCTTGCCGGACGCAGGCGATGGAATTTGGTTCATGGTCTTCATGGCTTCAATGATAACCAAAGTCTGGCCTTGCTTTACCGTGGCACCTAGCGAAATGAAATCCGGGCTGCCAGGTGCTGCGGCCATATAAATTGTGCCAACCATGGGAGACTTCACGGTGCCGGCATGATCGGCATCTGGCGTTTTTGCAATTGCAGGGGCGGCAACAACAGCAGCAACAGGCGACGGTGCAGGTTGCGCCACCGTGGCATAGGCCGTCAGGGCCCTGGAAACGCGCACCCGGGTTCCCTTTTGATCGAGTTCAATTTCCGACAGGCCGGTTTCGTTCAGGATGCTTGCCAGATTGCGGATGAGATCCAATTCGGGGCTCGCGGGCTTGGCTGGCCCCCGTGCTGGTGGCGCTTTTTTCGGGGGCATTATTACCTCTTTCCCGTTGAATTTAGAACACTGGCAAGCCCCTCAAGGGCCAACTCGTAGCTTTGCCCACCAAAGCCGCAAATGACGCCATGGGCAACTGGTGAAATATAACTGTGATGGCGGAATGGCTCGCGCTTGTAAATATTGGAAAGATGAACTTCAATGGTTGGCATATTCACAGCCTTGAGCGCATCATGCAGGGCAACCGAGGTGTGGGTGTAACCAGCGCCATTGATGATGATGCCGCAACCTTTGCTTTGGGCCTCATGAATCCAGTCAATCAGCTCGCCTTCCGTGTTGGTCTGCCGGAAGACCACTTCACAGCCCAGCGACTTTGCCTTTGCCGCACAACGCGCTTGCAAATCCGCAATGGTTTCATTGCCATAAACAGTGGGCTCACGAAGTCCCAGCAGATTGAGGTTTGGTCCGTTCAAAATGTAAATTGGTTTCATGAGAATCCCTAGCCATAACCCTTATAGGCGGTCATGCCCGAACAGGAAAGCGCCCAGGCTTCAGCAGAGCGTGCAACCCTTGAGCCGCACCTCGTCAATTGCGGCGGCAAGATCGGCTTGCGGCAGATAACCCGGAACCAGCTTGTCATCAATGATAAAGGCGGGCGTTCCGTTAATGGCCAGTGCTTGCGCCAGTTCTCGCGTGCGCGACAGCGTGTTTTCAATGGCAGGATCAGCCATGTCCGTCTTGAGCTTGGCCATGTCAAGACCTTGTGCCGCAGCGATTTCATCCACCACGGCTTTGGTTATTTTCCCCTCGTGGCCAAACATGGCAAGATGCAGCTTCCAGTATTTCCCTTGCCGCCCGGAAGCAAGTGCCGCTCTGGCCGCATATTCGGAATCCTCGCCAAATATCGGGAATTCCTTCAACACAAAGCGCAAATTCTTGTCCGCATCGAGCAGTGAGATGACTTCCGGAAAACTCCTTCTGCACCAGGCGCAATTGTAATCAAAGAATTCCACCATGGTGACATTGCCCTTGCTATTGCCGGCAACAAAATCCGCCTTGTCGCGGAAAATCTGGTCAGCGCTTGATGTGAGAGCACCCTTCCTTTGTTCTTCTTCGGCAAGTTTCTGCTTGCCTTCGAGGGTTTTGCTCATTTGCGTCAGCAACTCCGGGTGGCTGAGCAAATAGTCCTTGATGATACCTTCCATTTCCTCGCGCTGGGCCGGATTGAACTCGCCGGCCCTTGCAGTGTGGCTAAGTCCCACCATCAAAATGACGGAAAACATTATCGACCAAATTCTAGCGCGCATGACCATCCTCTTCCTGTTCATCCATTTGCCCGCATAACATGATCGCGGTCAATCCTACTTCTTGTTGGCGAAGTTCAAAATATCATTGGCTTTCAGCCATTCGGGGCTGCCGTGCTTGAATTGACCCGCTGCGAATTTGGCCTTCTCCACCGCCAATGTGGTGTCACCCTGGGCAAGGGCTGCTTCCGCGGTTGACAATTCGGCCCGCGGCACATCCCCCAGCTTTGCATAGGCAATGGCCGAATATTTGTAGATTTCAATGGAATCCGACTCTGTACGCTTGGCCTGGACAAGGAGGCTCAACGCCAGTGTTGCGTTTGGATTGCTGTCGGTTGCCAGCAGGGCTTGCGCATAAAGGATTTGCAGCAAACCGCTGTTGGGCAACAAGCTATTGGCTTGTTTCAGCGGCGCCAAAGCTTGCGCCGCTTGCCCGCCTTCAAGCAGGGCCTGGCCCTTCAACTCCCAAAAATACGGGTCCGTTGGCAAATCCGCAATGAGGCTGTCCATGATTGGAATGGCGTTTTTATTGTCGCCTTTCCGAAACATCGCAATGGAGCGGGCATAGCGCGAAGGCAAGCTGTCGTCGGAGACGGGGTAGCGCTGGAATACCATTTGCGGCGATTGAAGGAAGCCTGCCAGTTTTGCCTGCATCAATTGGTGCCGCAGCACCAGCTGCGGTGTATCTGGCTTGTCGAAGTAAATGGAAGCCTTGGCCGCAAGTTCAAGATTGCGAATGCGCTCCATCGGCATGGGATGCGAAAACAGGTAAGGGTCCGAATCCGCTGTTGCCGCAAGCGATTCATTGGCCAGCAATTGGAACAGCGTCAGCATGCCTTTCGGTGACTGCTCTGTCGCTTTCAAAAATTTAAGTGCGGCATTGTCGGCAGAAGCCTCCATGTCGCGCTGGTAAGCCAGGAATCCGCGCTGGGCAAGGCCTTGCGAACCCATGACGATTCCTTGCCCGGCTTTTGCAGCTCCCGGTTGACCTGCCATAGAGCCACCAACCACTGCCGCCATGCCAATCAGCGTTCCGATGATGGATTTGATGCTGGCCTTGTCAAGTTCATTGCCCATGCGGGCCAAATGCCCGCCAGCAATGTGGCCGGTTTCGTGGGCCAGAACACCAATCACCTGGTTTGGCGTTTTTGCCCGCATGAGCAGCCCGGTGTGAATGAACAGCCGCTGTCCGTCAGCAACGAATGCGTTTATTTTGTCGTTGTTGATGATGTAGACATGCACGGCAGAAGGGTTAAGACCAGCCGCCTTGAATATCGGCTTGGAATAAAGGCGAAGCAGCCCCTCGATTTCAGCATCACGAATGAGCGGTATGGCAGGCCCGCTATCCTTTTTCGGCGAGGTTGCGAGGCCCGGTGTTGCCAGACCCGTAAAAGCCATCGCCAGGCCCACGCAAACCGATGTGATTTTTCGAACCATTACACTCTCGAAAAGGCAAGAGACTGCCGCATTTTCCAAGCTGTGTTTCCCTATCAAATGCGGCGAGTTTGAGGCCCGTGAATTGCCAACGCTAACTCCGTTTGCTCCACCAGCCCGCCTTTGGTTTTGCGGCCGTTTCAGGTGGCGGAACGGTAGCAGCTGGTGGTTGCCATTTGCGCACTTCTACAGGCTGCGAGATGATCTCGATGGGTGCAACAACGGGTTCGACACGTGGCACATGGGCAGGTCGCTCGGCTTGCGGCAGAGCTGCCTCAGCAGCCACTTGTTCGACATGGCCATTGCTTTCACCTTCTGGCCCGCTGCGGCCATTCTTGTTGCGGCCTTGGCGATTGCGGCCCCAACGATCCCGCCGGCGCTGTGGTCCGCGCTCGGCATTTTCTTTCTCCGCTGCTTCAACCGGTGCAACACCCGGATCTTCGTCAGATGCGACATGAGCCTCAGTGATTGTTTCGGAAGCTGCTTCGCCATCAGGCTCAGGTGAAGCAGCAGCCATGTCTTCACGGTCTCTGCCACCGCGCCTGCCACCGCGGCGGCCACGCCTGCGCCGTTTTCCGCGTTGGCCATCAGCACCGTCTTCGCCCGCCTCGCCATCGCCAGACGCTTCAGCTGGGGCTTCCTCCGCCTCGCTTTCGGCTTCAACCAGTTCTTCAATCTCTTCATCTTCTTCGATCGTGTCGACCTTGACAGGCGGATTGGCAGCTTTGCGGATCACGATATTGCGGTCAGCGGCACGTTCAATCACAGCCTGTGACCCTTTCACCTCATCACTTGGAACGATGAACACCGAGATGCCATAGGCCTGTTCAATCGACAGCAGATTGTCGCGCTTGTCATTGAGAACATAGGAAGCGATTTCACGGCTGCACTTCACCGTCAGGTGTTCGGCCTTGCGGTTCATCAAATGCTCTTCAATGGCGCGTAACACCGAAAGTCCACACGATGAAATGGAGCGCACAATACCGCGGCCCTCGCAGTGCGGGCAGGGGCGCGACGAACCTTCCAGAATGCCGGGGCGCAAGCGTTGGCGCGACATTTCCATGAGGCCGAAGTGGCTGATGCGGCCCACTTGAATGCGGGCGCGGTCATCCTTGAGGGCATCTTTCAACCGGCGCTCAACTGCGCGGTTGTTGCGGTTCTCCTCCATGTCGATGAAGTCGATAACCACCAGGCCTGCCAGATCGCGCAAGCGCAACTGGCGGGCAATTTCATCGCAGGCTTCAAGGTTGGTTTTGAGGGCCGTATCCTCGATATTGTGTTCGCGCGTTGCCTTGCCGGAGTTGATGTCAACTGACACCAGGGCTTCCGTCTGGTTCATCACGATATAGCCGCCCGAAGGCAGGGTTACCGTGGGTGAATACAAGGCATCGAGCTGCGTTTCCGTTTGGTGCTTGGAAAACAGCGGCCGTGTGTCCTTGTAGAGCTTCACATTCTTGGCATGCGAAGGCATCAGCATCTTCATGAAGTCCTTGGCTTCACGGTATGCTGCGTCG
>JANMPF010000213.1:0-2494 GCA_031369725.1 Rhodobiaceae bacterium
AACCAACGTCAATAGCGCGAGCATTGCCTGGCCGCTCGAACGACTCACGCGGCTGATGCGGGCAGGCGAACATGATGGCGATCTGAACCCGGCCCAATGGGAAGCGCTTCGCTATATCGCACGTGCCAACCGCTTTTCGAACTCTCCTGGTGCTCTCACCCGGTTTCTTGGATCGACAAAGGGTACGGTTTCACAAACCATAAAGGCTTTGGAACGCAAGGGCCTGATTGCCAAATCCCCACGCGAAAACGAAAAGCGCTCAGTGTGTTTGGCGCTTACTGAAAAAGGGGTGGCACTTCTCAGGAATGATCCATTGGCGGAGTTTTCCGAAACCATCGGTGATCTCCCCGGGAAAACCAAACGCCGTTTGGCAAAGGGCTTGGCTGAATTGCTGGAAGCTGAAATTATGCGGCAAAAACAACCAACTTTCGGCGTGTGTTCAACTTGCCGCTACTACCGCGAAAAAGGCCATGAGATTGGTCTGGGTGGTCCGCACAGTTGCATGAAGTTTGAAGCGGCATTGTCGAATGCGGATGCCGTGTTGATTTGTGTGGAACATAGCTAAGGGACCCTACTCCGCTGCCATTGCGAATTGCGGACTGGCGTTCATTACATCGGTTCCAACACTGTCCTTGAAGCAGTCGAAGTTTTTCACGAACATTGACACCAGCTTTTGCGCCTGATCGTCATAGGCGCGTTTGTCGGCCCAGGTTTCACGCGGATTCAAGACTGACGGGTCAACACCTTCGACAGCTGTTGGAACAGCAAAGCCAAAATTCGGGTCGGTGCGATAGCTGGCAGCATCCAGTTCACCCGACATTGCTGCGGCAAGCAAGGCACGCGTTGCCTTGATCGGCATGCGGTGGCCAACTCCATATGCGCCACCGGTCCAGCCAGTATTCACCAGCCAGCACTTGACGTCATGCCTGGCGATAAGATCCCGCAATAAATCTCCGTAACAGCTCGGATTACGCGGAATGAAGGGGGCACCGAAGCAAGTTGAAAATGTGGCCGTGGGTGCTGTGACACCCTGTTCGGTGCCCGCCACCTTGGCCGTGTAACCTGACAAGAAATGATACATTGCCTGCTGCGGGGTGAGCCTTGCGATTGGCGGCATTACGCCAAAAGCATCAGCCGTCAACATCACAATATTTTTAGGGATACGGCCGCGCCCGGTGGCGCTGGCATTTGCAATTGCCGTCAAGGGGTAAGCCGCACGGGTGTTCTCGGTGAGGGACACGTCATTCAGATCAAGCTTGCGCGTGTACTGATCCATCACGACATTTTCAAGCACGGTTCCCCAGCGCCTGGTTGTGGCGAAAATTTCAGGTTCTGCTTCACGCGAAAGCCTGATCACCTTGGCGTAGCAGCCACCTTCAAAGTTGAATACGCCGCGGGGCGACCAGCCATGCTCGTCATCGCCGATCAGAGTGCGCGAGGCATCGGCAGAAAGCGTGGTTTTGCCGGTGCCGGAAAGACCAAAGAAAACTGTGGTATCACCGCTGGCACCAATATTGGCCGAGCAATGCATGGGCATCACGCCTTGCTCTGGCAGCAGATAATTCAACACCGTGAACACCGCCTTCTTGATTTCACCGGCATATTGCGTGCCGCCGATGAGAACCAGCCCATTGGCGAGATCAATGGCGATCACGGTCTGGCTGCGGGTGCCGTGGCGTTTTGGGTCCGCCTTGAAAGATGGCAAATCGATAATGGTGAGACGTGGTGCAAATCCTTCAGTCGTTGTTGGTGCGATCAGGAGATGCTGGATGAAAAGTGCATGCCAGGCGTTTTCACAAATGACGCGGGTTGGCAGTTCGTGCATGGGATCGGCGCCGCCAATCAAATCCTGAATGAACAGGTTGCTGTTGCGGGCATGCACCAGAAAATCCTGTTTCAGGGCCTGGAAATGGCTGCGGGTCATTGCCTTGTTGTTGTCCCACCACACGGTGTTTTCAGAAGTTGCATCCCGCACGATGAATTTGTCATTGGGGCTGCGACCCGTATGGGTGCCGGTCGTCACGACAAGGCTGCCGCCTTCAGCGACACGGGCTTCGCCACGCATGATGGCCAGTTCATAAAGCTCGGCGGCCGTGGCGTTCAAAGAGAGGTTCTCGGGCGATCCGAGACCAAGGCTTAAAAGCTGTGAGCGCGTGGTGCTGTCAATCTGCATGATCATCCTCATTGAAATCAATGGGCCGACACTTGCGCAGAATCATGAAGAAATCAACAAGAATGATATGAAATAGTCATTTTTTTGCGGTATCGGAAGGCAATATTTGAGTTATTTACATCATTTATGTCTCGCATTCTTTCATTCGCAAAGCCCGTGGAATCCCTGCCGCAATCGCGGCGAGATGGAAATCTGTCAGGGCTTTGGAATGAAGGGTAGGACGGGGAAAATGAGCTAATTCGCTCAACGCACCCGCACACCATTACCTTCGTCGAAGACAAAGATGCGGCTGGTGCTGAAGGCCACGCCCACCTTGTCACC
>JANMPF010000286.1:0-3266 GCA_031369725.1 Rhodobiaceae bacterium
AATCCTTGGCCGTATATCAAAGCGCGGCAGCAAATATCTGCGAACCCTGTTCGTTCAGGCCGCTCACATCATCATGATGCGCCCCAAAAATTGGGAGAAGTTCAGTTTTGGACCCTGGCTGACAGAAGCTTCCAAGCGAATTGACACGTAACAAGCAGTAATCGCTGGCCGATGTGCCCGCAAGTGCGCTGTCGAAATCGCCTGTTAGTTTAGCGATCAATGATGTAGTCCCCTACCTAGTTATTCGAACATCGTGCTGACGGCCCGGAAAATTTGTGCTCAGTGATGCAAAAAGACTTTTGCAACAGTATCGGCCATAAGCGGAAGTAAGAAGACTAATACATTTGAACCAGACGGCTTACACAGCCGGAGTTCAATCTTGCCAATTTTGCTCATTTGACTTAGCGTCAATCTCACGAATTCGGGATTGGAGACGGTTCCGGATTGGCAATCAGCGGGGAGTATGGGCATCTTGGCCGGTTCCGTGTTTCGACAGGGGCTCTCTGCGGACCTGAAGAAATTGGTCTGGGCATGGTCCGTCCTGCTCGTGATGGGCGCGATGTGGGGACTGTCTTTTTCACTCGCCCGGATCGCCGCAACGAGAGGAGCGCATCCGCTCGGCATCGCGTTCTGGGAAAGTGCGATTGCCGGGTTGCTCCTGATAGGCCTGATGGCGTACCGCCGCATACCTCTGCCGGTCACGACCAGTCTTGTCCGCCTCCACATCACGACCGGTCTGGTTGGCATGGTCATCCCCGGTGCCGCCTTCTTCTATGCCGCCGCGCATGTTCCAGCCGGTGTGCTTTCGATTACGGTCGGCGTCGTACCCATTATGACATTCGTCGCGTCGGCGTTCCTCAGTCTCGAGAAATTCGCACTTGGTCGTGTCTTCGGAGTCGTTCTTGGAACCCTTGCCGTCGTCTTTCTCGTTGTGCCGGAAGGCAGCCTGCCCGACCCGGCGCAGATGCCATGGGTGTTTCTCGGATTCGTTGCGGCTGCCTGCTACGCCGCATTGAGCCTTGTCCTTGCGCTGAACGCGCCACCCGAGGCCAACTCCATGATGTTGACGACCGGAATGTTCGTGGCAGCATCCTTCCTTATGGTGCCCATCCTCTATGTCACTGGCAGCTTTGCGCCCTTTGGCTGGCCCTTAGGAGTTCTTGAATGGTCGTTTTTAGGGCTGGGTGCCGTCAACGCCGTAGCGTGGGCGCTCTATTTCATGCTCGTCGATCGTGCTGGCCCAGTCTTCAGCAGCTTCACCGGCAACATGGTGACGTTGTTCGGCGTGTTCTGGGGGATCGTCATTTTTTCGGAGCAGAACTCGATCTGGGTATGGCTGTCCTTCGCCACGATCATGATTGCATTGGCCATGGTGGCACCACGGGGAAGAGAGCGACCTGCTTCCTGAACACCAGCGTGAATTTCGGCATGACACGAAGTGAAGCATGAGTTTCGACGCCTTGATGAACCTGTGCGATGATTTGGCTCAATCGGTAGACGCGATGGCGGCCATCGGAGCCGCACCGCGCGAGCGAGCGACGAATTGATTGCTTACCGATAGCCGTTCTCGTCCATCAAGCCTTCGGTATCCAATACGCCATTCTTGATGACCATCTTGCGGCGGCCATCTGGGGCAATGTTGGACAGAGCTTTTTCACTTTGGAACGCGTGCCGCATATGAGCCGCCATCGGTCCATCGCCGCGCACATCCGTGATACGATTTCGGTTTACAATGAAAACTGCAATTTCATTTCCGTAATTGACAGGTATTTCCCCCTATGTGCCGCTTGCTGCATCTTCATTGGGAACCACGAATACTTCGCCCGACGGGAGATTTCGTAACCTGAATTCTGCTTCATCCGGGTGCAAACGACCATTGTCCTGCCGCGCAAATTTGCCGTCAGACTTGTCAAAATAACAACGATGACCAGTTGAAAAGAGCACATCAACGCCAATGGACGCATCAAATTGAACAGCCAACGCAGCGCATTTCACTGCAAGCTGCCTATAGTCGGCGGACAGAGCTGTGGCTTCCATCGATTTAGAGACCAACGGCATACTCGCGACACGCAAGGTCCCGTACTTTTTCGTAAGAACAAGAAGCGGGGCTGTGGCTGAAAACTCGGGCATCGAAATAAGAATACTTGCCCCCTTGGCAATATCGTCCCGTCGAATCTTCTTTCCTTCGCACTCACCAAACTCCGGCAAGTCGCGTGCGTGGCCACCTGTAGCCTGATAGTGCACAAGTGGTGTGACTTGAAATCCATACCTTGGGGAGAAGGCCGCGATCTGGCGGTGCCAGGCGACGGCCATCTCCCGACGTTCGGGCCACGAAGGCCCATCCGGCATCTCACCATGCGGCACGTCATACAAGATTGTCAGCACATCACCGAGTGTTGGTGCGAAAACGTCAGTGAAGAATTTCTCCAGTTGAAAAGTCATGGATGCCAATCCTCATGTTGGAATTCAGCCTCGCCAGGCAAACGCGTCGGAAAGCTTCGCCCGCCTTTCGATTGCCGACACCCCGGGTCAACACGGCGATTGTAGAGTAGGCAATTCTAATTGGGATTCGTCCGGCCGATGAAATCGCCGGCACGCGAAGCAAAGAATTCAATCATTGCGTCGATAACGACCCGTAGGCGCGCTGAATTGCGGTTTGACTCGTGATAGACAAGCCACGCGGTTTGAAAAAGCACCGCGTCGGGAAACACCTTCACCAGTCCAAGCTCGCTCCCGCCTTCATAAAGCGGCAAAAGGCCGATACCCACGCCCGCCTGAATGCTGCGAAGCGCAACACTTGAGTTTTTCACGCGCGTCACCTCGCCATCTTTCGAGTAATACTGTTCCATCCAATGGTAACCTGGGTGATGCTGCCGTTCTTCGCCATAGAGGATCAGATGATGGCGGCAAAGCTCCTCTTGCCGTGCGGGCAGACCATGACGTTCCGCGTAGGACTTTGATGCGAAAACCGCCCAGCCAAATTCAAATGCGTTTCGCGCCACGAGATCGGGCTCGGTTGGCCGCACCATTCTAACGGCGATATCCGCTTCACCCTTTGCCAGACTCACGATATGGTCGGCGTCATTCACCTCGACGCGCAGTTTTGGATACTTCTCGCGCAAGCTATCGAACAATGGCACAAGCATGTGAAATACCGAGCCAACACAGGAAACCTTGACAATGCCTTCTATCCCCTGCTTCGCAACGCGGATACTGGCCGTGGCCGAATCTACAGCGACCTCCATTAGTTCCGCCGCGTGAACGGC
>JANMPF010000323.1:0-6593 GCA_031369725.1 Rhodobiaceae bacterium
TCGGTTTTAGAGGAGCGGAGCAATGTCATTTTCCCAACGCTTGGTCCATGCGTCCTGCTGGGCCAGAACCACATTGAAATCGGGCACGTAGACAAACTTGTCGAATTCTGCCGGACTGAAGGCGAGGTGCTTGAGGCTATCGGGCGTCTTTGCCTTGACATTGAGCGGCGCTTCGCCAGCTATCTCAGCATAGAGTGTGCTCATTTCCGGGCCGATCGCGTGATTGATAAAGGCAAGAGTAGCGTCAAGATTTGGCCGGTTCTTGAAAACTGCAAATCCACTTTGATAAAGGAATGTTGGCAGACCTTCCTGCTTGGTAAGGCGCACGACCGGGAAGGATTTTGCCACAGCAGTTAGCTGCGGTTCCGAGTAAAACCCGCCAACGGTTTCGCCGCTGGTTAAAGATGTGGTAAAATCCGTGTCCGTGACAGCTATGCGCCCGATATTGCCGCTCTGCGCCAGTTTCTTCATCAGGTCCCAACCGGGGTCCATGTTATTTTCATTGCCACCAGCATGGAGGGCGAGCGCCACAAGTTGCAGCATCATGCTCTGCGTTGGCCCAGGCCAGCAGAGCTTGCCTTTGAACTTGGGATCAAAAAGGTCATCAATGCTTTTTATTTTGACCGGGCTGATGTCATCTCGGTAAGCAAAGTAAATGCCACCGACGGCACGTGGTACCGCCATCCATTCCTTCTTTGCGTTCTTGACGATAATTTTTTCCGGAATGTCGACCAGATTTGGCACTGAGGTGGTGGTCACCGGAACCAGCCAATCTTCCTTGAGCATGCCGCTGAACGAACCTTCCCATCCTGCCACATAGTCATATTCAGCGGTGGGCCATGTGGCCTTGATTTTTGGCAGGATGGCACCAGAGCCGCCTTGATGAAGAACCCAGTTGACCGTCACTTTGTCTTGTGCCTCGGCAATTTTCTTCATGGCGTTGACAACATCACCGCCCCACTCAACCGCGGTAATTTCTGTTGCAGCCATTGCCGGCCGGATGCCGAATGTCGTGGCAGCAACTGCCGCTGCACTGCTCTTGAGAATTTGTCTGCGCGTAAGGTTTAACATCCTGGTCTCCTTTAAAATTGATGCCGGCGTTCCTGGTGCGATGTCGATGGGGCAGCCTCATTTAGGACACGACATGGGCTGCTTGTGGTACCAGTATCTTTCCTGACATTCAGCCTCAAGGAGCGAGGAGTCCATACAAGATAGTCAAAAGTTGGTTCGGTCGCAATCGATGTAAATGCCATCATTTCCTATTGTGAATCTTTGCCAAGTCGGCGCTCAAGCCCGCGCGACCAGCGCGTTAATGGATAGCAAATGAGAAAATAGATGAGCGCCACCAAGCCATAGATAATGAAGGGCTGGAATGTGGCATTGGTTAGAATCTGTGCCGTCTTGGTGAGTTCGTGATAGCCGACAATTGAAGCAAGTGCCGTGCTCTTTACGAGTTGCACCAGAAAGCCAACCGTGGGTGGAATGGACATGCGGGTTGCTTGTGGCAGGATAACCAGCCGAAGTTGCTGCAAGTAATGCAGACCCAGGCTGGCACTACCCTCCCATTGTCCTTTCGGAATAGCCTCAACACTGCCGCGCCAGATGTCAGTGAGAAAGGCGCTAGAATACAGCGTCAGGCAAGCTGCAGCTGCAAGCCATGCTGAAACGTCGATTCCGAGTAATGGCAAGCCAAAATACACAAGAAATAGTTGCATTAGCAGCGGCGTGCTTTGGAACAATTCAACATAGAGTTTAACACCGGTTCTCGCCCATTTATGTTGACTGAGGCCCACGACCAGCAGAACCAGCCCGAAGAAACCACCTCCAGCAAAGGCAATTGCTGAAAGCAGCAGCGTCCATGGCGCAGCAATCAACAGATTGCGCGCAATGTCCCAAAGGGTGAAGTCATTCATCGCGCACGCCCCAGGAAAAGCCCCTGCCCGGCAAGAACAAGCATGCGGCGCATAAGAATTGCCATTGCGAGATAGATCACGGTAACAATCAAATAAGTTTCGAAGCTGCGGAAATTGCGTGATTGGATAAAATCAGCCACGTGGGTGAGGTCAACGACAGCAATCTGCGAAACGACGGCGGATTCAAGCATCGTGATGGTGATCTGGCCCACCAGTGCCGGATAGACATTGGCCACAGCCTGCGGCAGCACGATAAAAAAGAATATCAATACCGGACGAAGGCCCAGGCTGCGACCAGCCTCACTTTGTCCTGGCGGAACCGCCTCCAGTCCAGCGCGCATGATTTCAATTGCATAGGCCGCAAGATTGGCGGTCATTGCCAATGCCGCAGCCTGAAGCGCGCTGAGGCGTAGTCCCATGCTGGGTAAACCAAAGAAGAAAAAGAACATCTGGACGATGAAGGGCGTATTTCGGATCAGTTCAACATAGCCAGCAACCAGCTTTCGGCACCATATATATCTGCTGCGCGTGGCAGCAGCACCAGCAATGCTTATGCCGATGCCAAAAAATGAGGCAACAGCGGTCAAACCAAGCGTGACCGCCATTCCCTCGAGAAACAACCCCAGATACTGAAGCAGTGCTCCGAAATCTAGTTGATAACCCATCAGTACATTAGAGTTCAGGCGGTAGCGGGATGAACAGCCACTTCTTTGAAATGCCGTCCAGGGTTCCATCCTTCTTCATTTTGGCAAGGGTTTCATCCAGTTTGGCTAACAGGCGATCTTCGCCCTTGTTGATTGCCATGGCCGAGGGTGAGTTGATGAGCTGGAACTTTGATTCCGGTTCGATGGTAGGATGTTTGGCCAGTACCGAGGCACCTACGTCATTTCCAACAACCATCAATTGGACCTGACCGGAAAGGAACGCAGAGATCACGCCATTATAGTCGTTGAATCGCTGAATGTCAGTGTCCTTTGGTGCCACTTCCGAGAGCGACGTATCCTCCAGCGTGCCCCGATTCACGGCAACCGACTTTCCAGCAAGATCTGCTGGAGTCTTTACCACCAGCGCCTTCGGTCCCATTACATCAATGGAATAGGGTGCATAAGGTGCTGTAAACGCCACGACCTTTTTGCGTTCGTCGCTCACGCCCACACTCACCAGGAGATTTAACTTGTGCTCGGTGAGAGAAGGAATGCGGTTTTGGCCGGTAATACCAGTCAATTCGGGTTTCACGCCAAGTGCTACCGCCAAGGCATTGATCACGTCAATATCATAACCTTGCGAAACGAGATCAGTTCCTGCCGACGAGAAGGGAGGAAAATCCTCGAAAATTCCAACTTTGATAACGCCCGCCTTGGTGATGTCGTCAAGCTCGTCCGCTTGGACGATGCAGCTGCTCGCAAACTGAATACTGAATGCCAAACCCGTTGCCAACAAGAAACGTTTTGATAATGCTAAATGCATGAATTTCTCCCTGTTTTGAATGTTTATCTATGACCGATGCCTCGCGGCAGGTTCGGCCTGTGGATAGCGAACTTCTATACGGAAGTGTAGAATGTCGGTTTGATATAAACCGATGTATTTGCGTGAAAATTGATCAACTCTTTTGAGTTTTTTCCTTGTCAAATCCTGCCTGGGCTGAAGCTTCGCCCAGTATCCGAAGAGGCAAAATATCATGAAATTCTCCATGGGTCGAGGTGTTCCGGGCCTTCTCCTCCGTCATTTTGGCACCCTATATCCGTCATCCCATTGCGCCCACCACCACCCGTCATTCCGGCGAGAAGCCGAAATCTCGTTCAGAATAGAAACTGCAGCCAGATTCCGGCTTCTCGCCGGAATGACGGATAGTTGATTATTTTTCAACTCCCCTTGATGAGGGGTGTGGCCTCGGCACCATGGAGAACCCGCCGCAGTGATCCGAATCGCAGGCGATATTGAACGGGTGTCAGGCCAACTTTGAGGCGAAACAGGCGACCGAAAAAGCTTGTGTCTTCGTAGCCCACTTCATTGGCGATTGCTTCGACCGGCAGGTCGCCGGTTTCCAGCAACTGTTTGGCTTCCTCGAGCCTATGTGCATGCACATAGTCGAGTGGCGTCATGCCTGTGGCATCACTAAAGCGCCGCATGAAGGTGCGTTCGGCGAGCGCCGAGACCTTGATCATTGCAGCGACGGGCGAAGGCCTTCTGTAATTCTGTGCCACCCATTCCTGACACTTGTTGATAATGGCATCCTGCGTCTGGCGAGAATACATCAGTGATGCGAAGGGCTGCTGCCCTAGATCATGCCATTGCAGCATATAGACCCGCGCTACCTCGTTGGCCTCCTTCAATCCGACGAAGCGGGCGATGAGATAGAGTGCCAAATCCTGCCAGCTTGATCCGCCGCCAGCCATGATAATTCGTTGCGCCTCGCCGCTGAGGACAAGTGACTGGTTCGGCTTCACCCTTACGCTGGGATAGTTGTTGGCCAGCATTGCGACATAGCCCCAGTGAATTGTTGCCTCGCAATTGGCAAGCAAACCCGCCTCACCCAGCAGTACCGCGCCTGAACACGCACTGGCCAGCATGGCACCACCGCCATGAACCTGCTTCAGCCAGTGTGCCTCGGCATCATAAAGTCCCGCAACACTCCCAACAGGATTGACGAAGAAATCCGGGATGCAGACGATGTCAGGCTTTGGACAACTCCCAAAATCATAATCAGGCCGCACCCCGATGCCATTGGCTGCGTTGAAGCCATTGATGTCTTGAGCCACAACATAAGGTCGCATGCACTGCTCACCCGCAATTCCCCGGGTGATGAATGCAAAGTCCCGGCCGGGCGAGGAGAACAGGTCAAACATGCCAAACAGTGCCGAAGCCGTAACATCCGGCACCGCAAGGATCGCCACATTTAGGGGACTGTTTCGTTTCAGCATGGCAGAAATGACCGTATTTCAACTTTTTTGACTTTAGTGCCTGTTGGAATACTGGACTAGTGTTTTTTTTACGGGTTGGAGGACAGGCTCATGGCACACGATAAATCCCACCGCTTCACCACTACGCAAATCGAAGCTTTTCGCTCACAACTGCGTGGCGAGGTGCTCGACCCATCAAGTCTGGCTTACGATGCCACGCGTGTTGTCTGGAACAGTATGATCAACCGCCGCCCGTCGGTGATAGCACGCTGCCGGAATGCCGCGGATGTAGCGACCTCGGTAAGTTTTGCCCGTGATCATGGCCTTGCCATCGCTATTCGCTCGGGCGGGCATAATGTGGCGGGCTATGCCGTCTGCGACGACGGACTGATGATCGACTTGTCGCTAATGAATGGCGTGCGCTTGGCGCACGGCCTCGACCGTGCCATCGTTGAGGGCGGTGCCACATGGGGCGATGTTGATGCAGCAACTACTCCTTTCGGGCGTGCCACACCTGGCGGCCTCATTTCGGCCACGGGCGTGGCCGGCCTTACGCTCTCCGGAGGCATCGGATGGTTGCGTGGAAGGCATGGCCTCAGTATTGACAATTTGCTGGCGGCTGACGTGATCACCGCCGAAGGCAAGCTCATTCATGCAAGTGAAAATGACAATCCCGAACTTTTTTGGGCACTGCGTGGTGGTGGCGGCAATTTCGGCGTGGTTGTAAGCTTCGAGTTCAAGCTTCATGCAATTGAGCCAGAGCTCATGTTTTGTGGGCCGGTCTATCCCGAGGAGCGCGCCTCCGAGATCATCGCGCTCTGGTGTGACTTCATGAAGACAGCACCAGACAGGCTCAGCGGACTTGCCGAGTTCTCGACACTGCAACAGGACCCCTCGATTCCCGAACATGCATGGGGCCGCCGCGTGCTGGCACTTGCGCATGTCTATGATGGGCCTGCCGGGGAGGGTGAGCGCGTGGTTCAACCGTTGCGGAACTTCGGTGAGCCGCTGGTCGATTTCAGTGGCACATGCCCTATCGCACGATCCAGACGCTCTACGATGGGCTTTTTCCCAAAGGCCGCGACCGTTGTTACTGGAAATCCACTTACCTCAAAGGCCTTGATGACAACGTCATTCATCAGATCGTCTCACGCATGGCGCAGCGTCCATCCGAAATGACCTTCTCCTCCATCTGGAAATTTGGCGGCGCGATGCAGCGCGTAGCTGCCGATGCAACCGCCTTCGGCGACCGCTCAATGCCATTCATGTTGAGCCTCGACGCGATCTGGTCGAACCCCTCGGACGACGCCTCCAACATTGATTGGGTTCGCAGTTTCTGGGCCGACATGCAGCGCCACTCGACCGGACGGCTATATCTCAATTTCCCCGGTCATGGTGAAGGAGCAAACCTTGTGCGCGACGCTTTTGGTGGTGAAGCCTATGCGCGGCTTCAGACAGTCAAGCGTAAATACGATCCAAAAAACCTGTTCCACATGAATCAGAACATTTCGCCGAACTGACAGCGTACTGATTTAGTGCTGCTGGATTGCACAGGTAGGTTTCCTCCCCCTTGTCATGGAAATTGAAATCGGTTTGAGTATTAAATTACTGATTTGATTGATTTATTTAAAGCGACATCAACAAACCGCCCTGTCAGGAAGTGCTGGGGTTTTGGGGTGGCGGCGCCGAATCCTTAACGCGGTCCGCTTTGCGGAATATGGTTGGTATTGGCAGGATTTCTTTTTTGCATGCTGAGGTCGTAATTGATTTGCCGGCAAGC
>JANMPF010000325.1:0-3557 GCA_031369725.1 Rhodobiaceae bacterium
TTTCAAGAGTGGTTTGAAAAGAATTTTGATGGCAAGCGCCGCAAGAAATATCGCCGCTTGACCACCAGGCTCGCTGAGCAAGGCACATCTGAAATGGCTGCCTTCCAGTGTACGCAAGACAGCAAGCCTTGGGCGGCTGAATTTATGTCCCTCGAGGCATCGGGCTGGAAAGGCAAACGCGGAACAGCCATTGCAGCGGACAAAAACTTGCAGGCGGCGTTCATCGATGCCTGTCAATTATTGTCGGCAAGCGGAAAGCTGCGCTTCTGGAAATTGGCTTTGAATGGCAAGGCTATCGCCAGCGCCTATGCCATTGCCGAAGGCGATAAGGCATGGCTTGTCAAAATCGCCTATGACGAAGCCTTCGCCAAATATTCCCCCGGTGTTCTGCTCATCCTTTACGCTACCGAACAGCTTTTTGCCGAACCGGGTCTTAAACTCATCGATAGCTGCGCCATTCCGGGCCACCCCATGATTGAAAACATCTGGCGCGACCGCATTGAAATGGCCGATGTGATGATTGCCCCCAAATCAATCAGCGCCATGCGTTTTGCCCTTGCCGTGAAACTTGAAAATCTGCGCCGCAACGCGCGCGCCAGAATGGGCAATATCTATTACTACCTCAAAGGCAGGCAACGCTCATGAGCATCGTCAGCAGCAATGCCGCAGTGGCGCGCGAGAAATTCCGCAAGCGCCCAGCCCACATGATTTAACCGGCAATAACCTTATCGGCATTCACATATGCATAGCCCAAAACATCCGCCACAGCCTTATAAGTCACGTGCCCGTGCGCAACGTTCAAGCCGTTCTTCAGGTGCACGTCATCGGCCAGTGCTTTCTTCCAGCCCTTATTGGCAATCGCCATGGCAAATGGCAATGTCACATTGTTCAAGGCAAAGGTTGATGTTCGGGCAACGCCACCTGGCATATTGGCAACGCAATAGTGAATGACATTGTCAACCACGTAGGTGGGCTCGGCATGCGTGGTTGCGTGGGACGTTTCAGCACAGCCACCCTGATCGATCGCCACGTCCACAAACACTGAACCGGGTTTCCAGTCCTTCAACATTTTCCGGGTCACCAGCTTGGGTGCTGCGGCTCCCGGAATGAGTACCCCGCCGATGACCAGATCAGCAGTGGCACATTCATCTTCGATAGCACCCTGTGTGGAATAAAGCGTCTTGAGCCCAATGCCAAAGCGC
Organism: Rhodobiaceae bacterium; assembly: GCA_031369725.1. GTDB lineage: Bacteria > Pseudomonadota > Alphaproteobacteria > Rhizobiales > Aestuariivirgaceae > Aestuariivirga. Next base: position 1,203 of record JANMPF010000325.1, read on the forward strand.
GCCACGAGTTCTTCCATCCGGTCGGTGCTGCGTTCAATCACGGTGACATCCGCACCCATGCCGATTGCGATAATCGCTGCATTGGTGCCAACCACACCGCCACCAAGTATAACCACCTTGGCATGCGAAACGCCGGGAACACCGCCAAGCAACATGCCGCGGCCGCCTTGTGCTTTCTCCAGACAATGCGCACCCGATTGGACAGACATGCGCCCGGCAACCTGGCTCATCGGCGCAAGCAGGGGAAGACCGCCCCGCGCCGAGGTCACTGTTTCATAGGCAATGCACACGGCTCCAGATCGCACGAGCTCTTTCGTCTGCTCGGGATCTGGAGCCAGGTGCAAATAGGTGTAAAGAATCTGGCCCTCGCGCAACATCGCGCGCTCGACTGCCTGTGGTTCTTTCACCTTCACGATCATGTCAGCCTTGGCAAATATTTCCGCCGCTGTCTTGATCATGATGGCGCCAGCTGCGGCGTAATCCGCATCCATGGCGCCAATGCCGCCCCCGGCATTTTGTTCAACCCAAACCTTGTGGCCGTTGCGCACCGCTTCGCGCACGGAAATTGGCGTCATGCCAACGCGGTATTCATGGTTTTTTATTTCCTTTGGAACACCGATAAGCATTGAATTTCCTCCACTGATACGCCGCAGAATATCACAATTGGCTTCGAATGAATTTCCTAAGGTAGTTTGAAAACACCACCGTATTGATAGTTTAATCGAATTAAAGTAAGAATATTAGAATGAAAACGCGGGAATTGGACAAGATTGATAAGATCATTCTGAATGAGCTGCAAAAAGCCGCGCAGCAGTCAGTCGCGGATTTGGCCGCGCGCGCCGGGCTTTCTGCCTCATCCTGCCACCGCCGGGTGAAGCTGCTGGAAGAGGCAGGCGTTATCACCAGCTATAGCGCCAATTTGGATCGCACCACGCTTGGCCTTGCCAATGAGTTTTTCGTGGAAATTTCACTCTCCGCCCAAACTGAAGAAGCCTTTGAAAAATTTGAGAAGGCCATTCTGCGCGTTCCCGAGATCGTGGAGTGCCACCTGATGAGCGGCCAGTTTGACTATCTCCTGCGCATCGTGGCAATGGATGCCGCTGACTATGAACGTATCCACCGCTCACGCATTTCGCGGCTTCCCGGCGTGCAGCGCATCCAGTCCTCGCTGGCACTGCGCACCACCAAACCGTGGGCCGGCTATCCAATTTGAATGCGAAGCCGGTCCTTGGCCAGCATGAAAAGGCCAGCCCCAACCACCACGGCCATGCCGCTCCATGTCCATAGGTCGGGAAAATCATTGAACAGCAGCACCCCGTAGATCACTGCCCATAGCATTCCCGAATACTCAAATGCGGCAACGAAGTTCGATTCTGCCAGCCGGTATGCATTGATAAAGCAGACCATGGCAAATGACGAGAGCACACCTATGCCAACCATCACCAGGAAATCGGCCGCGGTTGGCCAAACCAGCGGGCGCGTGAGGAACGCCATGGTCTTGTTGGCTTCACTGGAAAATCCGGTAAACATCACCACAAATCCAATGATGAGGGCAATAGCGAGATACACCGCATTCTGGATATTGGCGATGGCGAGTGGTTCTACGCTGTGGGCAAGCTGGCGGCCCATCATTTGGCCAACCGCGTAACCGAATGCCGAATAAAGCGCCAGCAGCGAAGCAGGTTCAAACGCCTGAAATCCCGGACGCACCATGACCAGCACACCAACAAATCCGGTTGCAATGGCAATCCAGCGATACACCGGCACCTGCTCGCCCAACAGCGGCCGTGCCAGACCCGCTACAAAAAACGGCATGGTGAAATAAATTGCCACCATGTTGGCAATTGGCATGGCGGAAATTGAAAGAATAAACGCGAAATAGGCTGAACACAGGATCAGCGCCCGCAGAACAACCCGTGGCCAGAGCGGCGTGCGCAGTGACCGCAACCCGCCGCGGCGCAGCAACCAGACCCCAAGTATCGGCAGACACGTGAGACAACGAATTGTCACGGTTTCATAAACCGGATAACTGCCCGACATCGCCTTCACAATGGCGTCCTGGCTCGAGGCAAAGAAAATGGCCAACAGGATGAACGACACAGCCCGGGCCCGATTGTCGGCTATCACCAATGTCATTCTGCGGCTTTGACCGTTTCAGCCAACAGCTTCACGCCTGCTGCAATCTTCTTTTCGTCGATGGAAGAGAACGCCAGGCGGAAATAGTTTTTGGGCGGATTCTTCCGCCCGAAATTTATCCGTCCCGGCTCAATCAGAATGCCTTTGGCAGCCGCTGCCCTGGCAAGTTCTTCGCTGTCGAGATCGGCTGCACCTTTCACCCAAAAACTTGTGCCGCCA
>JANMPF010000359.1:0-4768 GCA_031369725.1 Rhodobiaceae bacterium
CAGGTCATAGGACTTGCGGTAAATCCACAATCCATACATGTCGCTGATGATGTAGATGGGAAGCAGAAGACCCGCTGCCACCACCGGCGAAATTTGCAACGCCATCAGCGGCACCCCCAGCATGCCAATCAATGGCAGCCCTCCTTTCGAGGCCCCCACAAAGAATGTGGCAAGACCTGCCAGGATAAAAAACTCGGTATCAAATATCATGGCAGCGCCACCAGACCTGTCGTTCCGGCGCACGCTGGAATCTGGCGGCAGTTTCGATGCGGAACGAGATTCCGGCTAGCGCCGGAATGACGGGTCAGAGGGTCCCTAAGCATCTTCTTTTGCAAGTGCCAGTTCATCCAATGGCTGTTTCAAGTATTCGCACAGGGCCGCGATGACAAAATTATGGTCTTCGCGTTGGGGAATTCCCGAAACCGTAACCGTGCCGACAATACCCGTGCCAATAATATGAATGGGAAAACACCCGCCGTGGGGGGCCACATCAATGGGGTGAAGGCCACGCAGCTCATCCAGCGCTTGCCCGCTTTGTGCAATTTCACGGCTCACCCGGTAGGAACATTTATGCAGGCGCATGACCACATTGATTTTCCGCCGCACCCATTCTGCGTTGTCGGGGCTGGTTCCCGGCAGTGCCGTATAAAACAGGGGCCTGCCCGCCACCCGGATGTCAATCACGAGCGGCAGTTTCTTGGCCACCGCGGCACTGCGCATCTGCGAGCCCAGGTCCCATGCGTCGGCATCATCAAGTTTCGTAAACCGCAAACGTTCTTCCTGGATTTTTATCTGCGCAACATCTTCGGCAAGGCTCACGGGGACAGCACTCCAATTATCCGACTTATGACTTAAGCCGATGAAGCCCGCAAAAGCAAAACAGAAATTCAGGTGGAAAATTTCCAGTTTAATTCTTGGAAATATTTTCGAGAATTAGAAAACCCTAATCTTCCTGCCGCTTTTCCAACATCGTTCTTGCATACCAGTCATGGCAGATTTTCCCGCAACCTGAGGAATGCATCATGTCTCACATCATTAGAAATTCATCGTTCGCCGTAGCCCTGCTGATTTCCGCTACCCCATTGCTGGCTGTTCACGCCGATGCAAAAACCTCGACTTTCATGCAAGATTGCAGCGCCAAGTGGAAAGCCGCCAAGGCTGCCAACACTGTCCCTGCCGGCACCAAATGGCCAGACTTCATGAAAACCGAGTGCGCTGCAGGAACCGATCAGACCGCAACGCCGCCAGCCCCTGCCCCCGCCAGGGCCGTGGCGACCAAGAAGGTGAAGGCAACAACTGCACCAGCACCTGCTCGCCAGGCAACAACCGCTCCTGCCGGTGGCAGTTTCATGCAAAAATGCAGCGCCGCATGGAAATCCATGAAGGACGCAGGCACAGTACCTGCCGGCCTCACATGGAAAGCCTTCGTTAAGCAGTCGTGCAACGTTGAAGCCGCAACACCTGTGAATGCCACCACCAATGATGACAATGCCGTGCCTGCCGAGCCAACCGATGCCAACTACGCCAACATCGAGGTGAAAACCGTTGACAAGAATGGCAAGCCGTTCACGCCGGGCCAGATTGCAGCCCATCAGCGCATCAAGGAATGTGGTGGCGAATGGCGTGCTGCCAAATCAGCAGGAAGCCTGCCATCAGATGAGAAGTGGCCGCACTTCTGGTCCACCTGCAACACGCGTTTGAAGGCTAAAGGCTAAACCGATGAACCTGCAAAGCACCATTGATGAGATTGCCACCAGCACCGGTCTCAATGCGACCGCCGCTGAACGTGCTGTTGGCATTATCCTTTCGGTAATCCAGCAGGACGTTGACCCAAAACTTTCCGCACAAATATTTGCAAAACTCCCTGGTGCTGCGGAATTGGCCGCAGCCAACATGGTCAGTGCCAGTTCAGGCGGCTTTCTCAGCTCAATTGCCGGAAGTGTTCTGGGAGCCAAGGCAGGGGTGGCAGCGGCCGGTTTGACCCAACTCGAAAACTCAGGCCTCACCCTTGCCCAGATAGAACTGGCTGGCGAAAAACTGCTGGCCTACGTGAAAGCAAATGCTGGAACTTCACTGGCCGGAAAAATCGCTGGCGCCGTGCCCGGCCTCGGCTAGCCTGCTGATTGGCGGGCCATCCCCACAGGTAGCCCGCTACATTGCCGTGTCAAACTGTTTCCGCGCCAGTTTCACCACGTCATGATTTTGCGCTGACCACGTCACGAGCTGCTCTAACGGTGCCAGTAATGAACGTCCCAAATCGGTGAGGGCATATTCGACACTTGGCGGCACCGTGGGATAAACCTTCCGCGAAATCAAACCGTCGCGCTGCAGGTGGCGCAAGGTCTCGCTGAGCATGCGTTGCGAGATATCGCCGATTTGCCGCCGCAATGCGCCAAAGCGCACCGGGCCTTCGCGCAAATTCTGCACCAGCAAAACGCTCCACTTGTCACCAATGCGGTCCAGCACGTCGCGCACCGGGCAAGCCCCGGTCACCGCCGGGTCAAGCCGGTACTTCCAGTGGGGTGATGAAATCATCGGGATAGTTCCTTTCAAGTAACCAGGGGTGCCAAAAGTGCCGTCTTGCGCCATTTTTAAAAAACTCTAAATGAGCCTTACTCTCAATTAGAGACTATTGCAAGAACAGGAGCCTAACATGTATCTGGTAACCGGCGCTTCGGGCCAACTCGGCCAAGCCGTCATTCATCACTTGCTGACAACTTACAAAGTTCCAGCCAACAGGATCATCGCCACCACCCGCGAGCCACAGAAGCTGGCAGCACTTGCTGCCAAAGGCGTTCACGTGCGGGATGCAAATTTTGACGATGAAGCCCATCTTACCAAGGCTTTTGCAGGGGCCACGCGCCTGCTCCTCATCAGTACCAGCGCGATGGAACCTGGTCAGCGCATCAAGCAGCATCTGAACGCTGTAAATGCGGCGGAGAAGGCAGGTGTTGGCCATGTGGTTTACACATCAATGCCGAATGCCGAAAAATCTGCGGTATTGTTTGCCCCCGACCATGCTGGAACCGAAAAAGCCCTGGTTGCTTCCAAACTCAACGGCTGGACGGTATTACGCAACAACTGGTATTTTGAAAACCTGTTCTTATCCATCCCCCAGGCGCTGAAATCCGGAACGCAATACTCTGCAGCTGGCCGTGGCAAAACCGCCTATATTGCGCGGGATGATCTGGCACGGGCTGCAGCGGCAGTGCTGTCATCGGACAAGGGCGGCAAGACCACCCATACGCTCTCCGGTTCACGCGAATATACGGCCGACGAGATTGCAAAACTTGTGAACGTCGCCACGGCCAAGCCGCTGAATGTGGTTCATGTGCCCGTCGAGGGACTGGTGCAAGGCATGATCGGTGCTGGCCTGCCCGATGGCATGGCCCGCATCTTCGCCTCGTTTGACGCCGCCATCGCGCAAGGCGACCTTTCGGGCGATGCTGGAGACTTCAAAGCATTGACTGGTGCTGAACCGCAGGGTTTGGAAGGCTGGTTGCAGAATAGCGCGGTGGCGCTGGCAGCTTAACCGTACCCCCATCACCCCCTATTTTCATCGCCGGATTTATTCCGGCGATGACTGCGGGGTATTAGCGGTGAATTTCTCAGGTTTTTCACAACAGTTGCGTAAATGCCACAATTCCAGCCTTATAACCTATTGAAACTATGTGACAAAATTTTCACCCTCAAAGGATGCAAAATGACAACCGCATTCAACCTAAAGGGGATTGAATCTTGCCCGAATCTTACTAGAAGTTAACAAAATGTAATTCGAAATGTAATTCGAGCGAAATAGCAGCAGGGGAAACCATACCATGAAGAAATTACTCATCGCAGCGACGGCGCTATCGGGCGTTTTGGTTTGTGTAAATTCAGCCATGGCTGCCGATCCTGTCATCGATCCAGGCTTTGACTGGACCGGGTTTTATTTGGGCGTCCAAGGTGGATACGATTGGGGCAGCTCTAAAAGAGTGCCGTGGGGAGCTCCTAACACGGGAGTACTTGTAAACAATGACGGCCCAGCAAAGATGAATGGGTGGGAAGGTGGTATCCACGCAGGATACGACTACCAAATTAATCAAATCGTCTTGGGTGTTGTCGGTGATGTTGCTGCATCAAATCTGCAAGGTGATGATGATGGGCGCGGTGGCCACGTGAATGGCTTCGATGCCAAGTGGCAAGGATCTTTGCGTGCCCGGGCCGGTTTGGCATTTGATACCAGCCTGTTGTATCTGACAGGTGGTTGGGCTCATCTGGCTGGCGATGGCACGGTACAGTTCGTACTTGGCGGACCATTTGTTGAAAAGCGATCCACATCATTCGATGGCTGGACAATCGGCGCCGGTTTTGAGCACGCATTTACGCCAAACCTGTCTGCCAACATCGAGTATCGCTATACGGACTATGGCCAAACAGTTGAAACCTATACCTCGGGTTATGATCTTGGCTTCAAGCCACAGATTAATTCCATTTTATTGGGCATAAGCTATCGATTCTAATTAACGCATTGTTGCTAAGAAAAAAGGCGCGGAAGGCGCCTTTTGTTTTTCCCGGCTGTACATTCATGAACAACGCCAGTGTACCCCTGAAAACAAAAAAGGGCCACTTCGCCATTGCCCTCAGTGATTTCGAAACGGATTGACGAACTAATTCCTCGCCTTGTCCACCAGCTTGTTCTTGCCGATCCATGGCATCATCTCACGCAGCTTTGCGCCGACGGCCTCAATGGAATGACTGTCATTGTTGCGGCGGATGGCTTTGAAGC
>JANMPF010000384.1:0-2906 GCA_031369725.1 Rhodobiaceae bacterium
GTTTGGCGGGTATTGTCCCCCCGTAGCTCAGATCCCAATGACCGCTTACAAATCGCACTGGCAGCCACATTTGCGCTCAGTCGGTGGCTTTGTCATATTGTTGTTACGTCTCCCCGACCCACTAAAAAGACCGAAGAGGAAATTGAATCCTGTGGCAGATGGCTGAACGTGGCAAATGGCGGCGGTCGTTCACCGTCCATTCGGCGGGATGAGGTTCAGCCACCACATCCCATCTGCTCGGGCTTGTCCAAGGGCCTAGACGTTTTGGGTGTCAATTCCGTGGTGCTGCAGCCTGTTTCTTCAAGGCTTCCATGACCTGCTCCTTGGGACCGTCGGCGGCGATTTTGCCGTTTGAAAGCACAATCAACCGGTCAACCAGGTCGAGCATGGAGTAGCGGTGGGTGGAAACAATCACCGATTGCTCAGGCCGCAGGGCGCGCCGCAATTGTTCAATGAGCAACCGCTCGCTGGCCAAATCCATGGCACTTGAGGGCTCGTCAAGATAGATCACCTGGGGGTCGCCGATCAACAAGCGGGCCAGTGCAACCGATTGGCGCTGGCCTCCTGACAGGGCTTGGCCTTTTTCACCCACAGACATGTCAAATCCCTTGGGATGTCTGCGAACGAAATCGTCAACGCCAGCAAGCCTGCAGGCATTGAGAAGTTTTTCATCTGTTGCGCGCGGATTTGCCATGAGGATGTTAGAGCGCACCGTGCCATGGAACAATTCCGAATCCTGGCCCAGCAAGCCCACGACACGGCGTATTTCATGGGGATGATATTGCCGCATATCGACCCCGTTAATGAGGATGGCACCTTCCTGGGGTTCATAGAGCTTGGTCATCAACCGTCCAACGGTCGTTTTGCCAGAACCGATCTTGCCAATGATTCCTACTTTCTCGCCTGGCTTTATGGTGAGGGTAATTCCATTCAAGGCAGGTGTTCCAGCTGTCGGATAGGTAAACACAACATTTTGGAACTGGATGAGGCTGTTGGTGATTGGTTCTGTAATAAACTTCTTGTTATGCGGCCGCTCAATCGGCATCGCCATGATTTTGCCAATGGCACGCAACGACACCAGCGACTGCTGGGACCGCGCCAGCACCATGGCAAAAGAGCCCAGCGGCGCTACGGCCCGGCTGGCCAGCATGACGCTGGCAATAATGGCACCAGTTGAGATTTTTCCTTCCTCAAACAGATAGGCGCCCACAACAATCACACCAACCGTCACCAGTTGTTGGACCAGCGATGACAAGTTGGCCAGCGTCGCGTTGAGTTGGCGCACGCGCTCGACAGTTTGCGCCGTCATGCCAACGAGACTTTCCCAGATACGCTGCAAATGGCTTTCCGCGCGGATCGTCTTGACGGTTTCCAAAGAGGAAATGGACTCGATCAACAGGGAATGGCGCTGGGCGGTTTCGGCAGAGTTTTTCTCAGCAGCACGGCGTAACGGGAACTGGAAAATGAGACCCAGCGCAAGGAGCAGGATGGCGGCAACGGCTGGAACCGCAACCATGATGCCGCCTACCTGGAAGATGACAAAAAGGAAAATGCCGAAAAACGCCATGTCGGTGAAAGTTGATATGGTGGTCGAGGTGAAAAACTCGCGGACCGATTCAAACTCTTTCAAGTGGCTGGCAAAGCTGCCTGTCGTGGGTGGCTTGCTGCTCATCTCAATTCCCAGGACATGTTCATAAATGCGGCTTGCCAGTAAAACATCGGCACGCCGCCCGGCGGAATCAATGAGCCAGCTGCGCAATGTCTTGAGCAACACATCAAACGTAAGCGCAATCGCCATGCCGATGGCAAGTACCCAGAGGGTTGGCAAAGCCTTGTTGGGAAGAACGCGGTCGTAGACGTTCATCACAAACAGCGGCGACGCCAGGGCAATCAGGTTGATGAAAATCGCACCAAAAACCACCAATCCATAGGTTGGCCACAGCTTGTTGACGGCTGACCAGAACCAATGCCCGGTTTCACGCATGCCCTCCTCGGTTTGCGCCATGTCGAGAGAGGCATTGCGGCGGGCAAGGATGCAGATTCCCGCATAATCCTTGGCAAGATTGGACTCTGTTACGGTAAATTCCGAACCGGTGATCGGGTCACTGATGCGGCACGTCTTTTTATTGCGGTCCAAAAGAATACAGCCATCGCGGCCACCCATCAGGAGAATGGCAGGCAAGTAAATCTTCTTGATCTGGCTGATCGGCCGCTTGACCAGCCGGGAATTATATCCCGCCCGTTCAAGGGCGCGCTGCAGCAGTTCTGGGGTAAGTCGCCCCTGGTCGAGGGGAAGTCCGGCCAACAATGCGGCAATCGAAGTTGGCCGGTCTGTTACCGCGATGAAAGCGGCAAGGCACAAAGCCAGCGGGTCATCTTCTTCAACCGATCGCAAAAGCCGCAATGTTGAATCATCTGGCTCAGGCGCAGCGGCACTTGCAGGTTCGCCATTACCAACGGGAATTGGATTCAGCCCAAATGCAGCATGGTCAGCCATGTTGCGCCGATTTGTTCTCTGGCAAAATCACCAACGTCTACTCAAGTGGTGGCGGCGGATCTACCCGGTCAAAAGAATCTGGCGACGGTGTCGGAGGCACATTGACATCCCTGCGCGCATAAGTCTTCGCTTCTTCCGGCAGCGCAATGCCGATGGTTTTCAAAAGGTCGCCAGTCGAGGCCAATATGCGGTAGTGTCCAAACTTGACGGCCGCATCAGACGTAGCAATGGCCACCTGCACTGAGAACCGTGTATTTTGCGTGTCGAGCAAATCGAGGAGCGAGCGCTCGCCAACCTTGAACTGATCGAGATAGGATCCGCGCAATTGATCAATTGACGACATTTCACGCAACAATTCGCCTAAGCGGCGGGTTTGCTGGACATGCCGGTCCCACGACAGGCGAACACC
>JANMPF010000412.1:0-2469 GCA_031369725.1 Rhodobiaceae bacterium
GAAGCTGCGTTCAAGTTTTGGTCAGACCACTTCAAATCGCGCGGCGTCAATTTTGAAAAAGCTGTCGAGCGCGATGGCCGCCTCACCCTTGATTTTGAAGACGCTGAGGGCCAACGCTTGAGCCTTGTTGATGATGAAGGCCTGGGCGAAACCCACCCGTGGGTGGATAGCCCTATCGCCACCGAACATCAAATCCGTGGGTTGGGGCCCATCACCATGAGCGTGCCGGATTTGCGGCCAACCGAGGTGGTACTCACCCAGGTCATGGGCATGACCAAGGCCCGCGAATTTGGCAACACCAGTGTTTTCAAAATGAACGGCACAGGGCCTGTGGCCGAACTTCATGTGCGCGTTGACGCAAAATTGCCGCCCGCCCAGCAAGGTGCAGGCTCCGTGCATCACGTCGCCTTCAACATTCACACCGCTGACTATGAAGCGTGGGCGAAAAGGTTGAAAGAACTCCGCATTCCCAACAGCGGGCCCGTCGATCGTTTCTGGTTCAAGAGCCTCTACTTCCGCGAACCCAACGGCGTGCTGTTTGAAATCGCGACCGACGGTCCGGGCTTTGCGACTGATGAATCCATGTCAGCCCTCGGCAAAACCCTGTCGCTTCCACCATTCCTCGAAGCCCGCCGCGCCCAGATTGAGGCCGGTCTGAAACCGCTGTAATTTGACACGTAGACCGGCCCCCACCCGTCATTCCGGCGAAAGCCGGAATCTCCAACCATCAGTACACTGAATAAAAAGATCCCGGCTTTCGCCGGAATGACGGAAGTGGGTGTTATGGTAAATTGTCGCGCATGAAAATGTCGATGCGAATAAGTTCCTGCGATTCAATCAGCGGAACCTTGTCAGCTTTGGCCATTAACACGCGAACAGCGCTGCGTACTTCGTGGCCGGCGTCCTGATTGATAATCGCATCAATGCTGCCGCGGATAAGCGCACGGCGCGAGGGATCGGTGACTTCATGGGCAACGAACACAATGTCCTTGGCACGCCCTGCAGCTTCCAGCCCGGCCACAATTCCGCGCGTGCCGCCACCTACGTTATAAATCCCGATAAGATTGGGCTGCTCAGTCAGCATTTGCTGCGTCATCTCTTCAATGCGTTGCAAATCATCGCGCGATTCCCGCACTGGCAAAACCGCAAGGTTCGGATATTCGTGCGCCATCACCTGTTCAAAGCCAAACTGCCGCTCGATGTGGTCGCGCAACGCAAGCGAGCCTGCGAATACCCCCACCGTGCCCTTCATGCCGCGCAAAAACCGTCCCATGAGATTTGCGGCGGTGCGGCCTGCCGACGAATTGTCGATCCCCGCATAGTGATCGCGCTTCGACCCCGGCACGTCGGAAACCAGTGTCACAACCGTAATTCCACGTCCAACCAGCGTGTTGATGGCTTCACGCACAGCCGGATGATCGAGTGCTACAACAGCAACCCCATCAATGCTTTTATCGATGGCGTCCAGGGTTTGCGCCAAAAGCTCGCCGTCAAAAACGTCAACGCGCTTGACGACAATGGAAACCCGCTCAGCCTCCATGCGCATAGTGGCAAGGCGCACCTCATCGGCAATGCGCATGAAGAAATCACCACTGCTGGTGGGCAACACAAAACAGAACCGGTATTCCCGCGACCGCGCCAGCCGCGCTGCAATGCGGTCCGGCTGGTAATTCAGTTCACGGATAGCCGCCTCAACTTTGGCAATGGTGGGAGCACGCACCCCCTGCCTGCGGTTCAACACCCGGTCTATGGTGGCAACACTGACACCCGCCAGCCTTGCCACATCCTGAATTGTAAATTTCGCCATAAAGCTTTCAAGCCTAGGCCAGAGGGCTTGTCAATTCTTCACGTGACTGCCTTTTTGGCCATGAATTCCGGCTTGTCCCACAGTTTTTCATCGAGTACGCGGGCCAGCATGGCTGCGGCATCCCAGATATCGGCAAAACTGTTGTAAAGCGGTGTCACGCCAAAGCGGATAATGTCAGGAGCACGGAAATCGCCGACTACGCCATCGGCAATCAGTGCCTGCATGACAGCGTAACCTTCGGCACAATTGAACGACACGTGCGATCCTCGCTTGTCGAGGTCTCGGGGACCCGCTGCCTTGATGCCGTGCCTGGCGCAGTTCTCTTCGACGAGCTCAATCAAGAGCTGGCAAAGCGCTTTCGATTTCTTATGCAGCTCCACCATGTCAACATCTTCCCAGGCATCCAATGCAGCATCCAGTGCCGTCATCGAAAGAATGGGCTGGGTGCCGCACTGCTGGCGGATTATTCCATGAGCCGGAACAAAATCAAGTTCGAATTCAAACGGCTTGGCATGCCCCCACCAGCCCACAAGAGCAGGCTGCACCTGGTTTTGTAACGCTGGCTTCACATAAACAAAAGCCGGCGCTCCCGGCCCGCCGTTCAAATATTTGTAAGTGCAGCCCACCGCAAAATCAGCAGCGCCACCCGCGAGATCAACTGG
>JANMPF010000430.1:0-4391 GCA_031369725.1 Rhodobiaceae bacterium
AATGATCACCAAGCAACGTAAGCATATTGCTTACAAAATGTCAACTTGGGCACAAAACCCGATGAAAAATTTAGCAGTGACATGGGGGTTGTGAACGAGCCCTCGGGCCGCCCAACCCTTGAGCTTACTGGCGGAGCCAAAATCCAGCTCGACCGAATCACTCCCGCCGGCCACAGGGCCCAAATCCTTCTCACCATTACCGACGATTACCCCTACGCGCAGGCGATTGTCATGATTGAGGCCGTCCCCATCGCCTGAAAGGTTTGGTTTTAGCATGCACTGGACAACATATACCTTTTAGTGTATATAAAGCCCATGCCTTGGCAAGTATTGTTTCAGGTCGATTTTCTTGAAGAATTTTATGCTTTCGACTTGGAAGTGCAGGATGAAATTGCAGCGATGACGCAATTGCTTGCGGCTGCTGGTCCTGCTCTGAAACGGCCATTTGCGGATACGCTGAAGGGATCGAAGTTTGCCAATATGAAGGAGCTGCGATTTGTTGCATCAGGCGGTGTTTGGCGGTTGGCCTATGCTTTCGACCCCGAGCGCCATGCCATTTTGCTGGTGGCTGGTGACAAATCAGGTGGCTCAGCCAAACGCTTCTATAATTCGCTTATTGCCAAGGCTGACGCACGTTTTGCTGTGCATATTACCCACGTTAAAAAGAGGAGTTCAAAGTCATGAAAACTGCAGTGCCAGCCCAGAAAGTGATCGCCGGGTTTTCGGGCGAGCGGCGCAACCGCATTAAGGTCCGTGCACAGGAACTTATTGCCAGCGAGATGGCGTTGGGGGACATTCGCAAATCCCGCGCGCTAACACAGGAGCAGGTGGCCAAAAAGCTGGGTGGCAAGCAGGTTTATGTGTCTCGGCTCGAAAGCCGTGGTGATGTTAAAGTTTCTACCCTGAGGGGCTATGTCCGGGCGCTGGGCGGTGAACTGCAATTATTGGTCACCTTTCCAGAGGGTGGCAAAGTGGAAATTGCGCACAAAACTGTACGTCGCGGCGTAAGGTCGTAATTGCCCTTAACATTGAGGCGATCCCCACCACTGACTGTGGTTAATCCGCCACAGTAGGGGAGCTTGCAAGTCGCTTCATTGCAACTCATATGCACTAGGCGCTATAGCCCAATTTTGAAGCATAGGAACCCGTGAAAGCATGGCATCTGCCCAGGACACGCGCCAGAAATCCGAAGATGGAATTTGGGAAACCGTAAAGGTCATTTTCCAGGCGCTTTTGATTGCCTTTTTCGTGCGCACTTTCCTGTATCAGCCGTTTAACATTCCATCTGCTTCCATGTATCCCACCCTGAAGGTTGGCGACTATCTTTTTGTCTCCAAACTGTCTTACGGCTACAGCAAATATTCCTTCAATTTTTCCTTTGGTGCCTTTGGCACGACACTGGTCAACTGTTGCCCGATCGATTTTCCCGGTCGCGTGGTTCTTGCCGATACGCCAAAACGCGGCGATGTCGCTGTTTTCAAGCTGCCGACCAATACCGAGATTGACTACATCAAGCGCGTGATTGGCTTGCCCGGTGACCGGATTCAGATGAAGGACGGTGTATTGTTCATCAACGGTGAGGCAGTGCCGAAAGTCCGCGTGGAGGATTACATCGACACTGAGGTGAATGGCGAAGGTGATGGACACCCCGTTCCCCAGTATGAGGAAACGCTGCCCAATGGCGTGAAATACCGCGTGCTGGACCAGCAGCCCAACGGCGGCGCTGACAACACGATTGAATATGTGGTTCCAGCCAATCATTATTTCATGATGGGTGACAACCGCGACAACTCGGAAGACTCGCGTTATCTCGATCACGTGGGCTATGTACCGATTGAAAACTATGTGGGCCGCGCCGACATTATTTTCTTTTCTATTTCCCGTGGCACAACCCTTTTGCAATTCTGGAAGTGGCCCTTCGAAATTCGTTGGGGTCGCTTTCTGAATTTGCTGTAGGCACCCCTCGTTTTGGTGCGATTTTCACAGACACTCCATGACCAGATTGCGCTGCGCCTTGGCTATTCGTTCAACGATCACGTTTTGTTGCGCCATGCGTTGACCCACAGCAGTTCCAAAGCCAAGCAGGATGACTACCAGCGCCTTGAATTTTTGGGCGACCGGGTTCTGGCATTGGCGATCGCCGAGGAACTGTTCAGGCTGAACCCGACCCACCGTGAAGGCGACATGGCAAACCTGCACAGTAACCTGGTGCGTGGTGAAATCTGTGCCGAGGTTGGCAAGTGCCTCGGCATCAGCGATTTTATAATTGTAGGCGCGAGTGAACACCGCAAGGGCGTGAACCTGAATAGTTCAATTGTGGGCGACGTGATTGAAGCCTTGATCGGCGGTATCTATCTCGATGGCGGATTGCAGGAAGCCAAGGCTTTCATCCTGCGCAATTGGGCCCGTCATCTGGTTGAACGCAAATCCGTGAGCAAGGACCCCAAAACCTTCCTGCAGGAATGGGCCCTGGCGCGCAGTCTTTCCATACCTGAATATAAGATACTAAAGCGCGAAGGATTGGAGCATAGTCCAACCTTTACCGTTGAGCTGAAAGTGAAGAATAAGGCCCCCGTGCAGGGACTTGGACCTTCCAAGCGCCTGGCCGAAATGGCCGCCGCCACTGAATTTTTGAAGCGTGAGGACATTCGTTAATGGCTGAAACCCATACCCATTGCGGCTTTTGCGCCATTATTGGCGCGCCCAATGCGGGAAAGTCCACGCTGGTGAACTACCTCGCGGGGTCCAAGGTTTCAATCGTCTCCCACAAGGTGCAAACCACAAGGGCAAGGCTTCGCGCCATTTTCATGGAAGGCGCGTCCCAGGTTATCGTGGTTGATACGCCAGGAATTTTTGCTCCCAAGCGCAAGCTTGATGAGGCAATGGTCGAAAACGCCTGGAGCGGCTCCTCCGAGGCAGATGTCACCATACTTCTCGCCGATGCGCGCCTTGGCCGCAATGCGGATGTAACCCGCATTATTGATGGCATGAAGGCCAATGGCACCAGGGCGCTGCTCGCCCTCAACAAGGTTGACCTGTTGCGGCGCGAAGTGCTGCTGGAAATTTCCAAACGTTTCAACGAGGCCTATGACTTCAGCGATACCTATATGATCAGTGCCTTGAAAGGTTCCGGTGTCGATGATCTGCGCCGGAAAATAGCAAGCCTGATGCCCACGGGACCTTGGCTCTACCCTGAAGACCAGGCGGCCGATGTGCAAATGCGGTTTCTTGCGTCCGAAGTGACCCGCGAAAAAATTTACGAGCGCTTGCATGAGGAACTGCCCTACGCCTCAACCGTTGAAACCGAAACCTGGGAAGAGCAGGCGGATGGTTCCGTCAAGATCGGCCAGGTCATATTTGTGCAGCGCGACAGCCAGAAGGCCATCGTGCTGGGCAAGGGCGGCCAGATGATCAAGACGTTGGGCCAGCTTGCACGCGAAGAATTGGAAAAATCGCTTGCGCGTCGCGTGCATCTCTTTCTCTTTGTGAAGGTGCGTGAAAACTGGACCGAAGACCCCGAACGCCTGCGCATGATGGGCCTTGGAACTTGACGAACTGACATGGAATGGCGCGATGAAGGCGTAATTCTGAGCGTTCGCAAGCATGGTGAAACCAGCGCCATTGCCGAGATCTTCACCCCCGGCCATGGCCGCTGCCTGGGCCTTGTGCGCGGCGGCCGCTCACGTATTCAGCGACCCGTACTTCAGCCCGGCAACTTTGTTCAAGCCACATGGCGCGCCCGCATTGAAGACCATTTGGGCACCTTTGTGCTTGAACCGCTGAAACTGTCAGCGGGAACCATCATGGAAGATGCCTTTCGGCTTTCCGGCCTCACGACACTTGCCAGCCTCACGCAAGTTTTGCCGGAGCGCGAGCCACATCAACGTCTCTACGCGGCATTTCAAATCGTGCTCGATGCGATGGATAGGGATGAGCATTGGCCGGCCCTTCTGGTGCGCTGGGAGCTTGGGCTGTTGGAGGAGTTGGGTTTCGGACTGGATCTCAGCAAATGTGCCGCAACCGGTCTGTTGAATGATCTGGCCTATGTGTCTCCCAAAACCGGCCGCGCCGTGGGCCAACTCGCAGGCGAGCCCTACCATGACAGGCTCCTGCAGTTGCCGGGATTTCTGCTGGGGCAACCCGTGACGTCAATGGATGATATACTGCTGGGCTTCAAATTGACCGGCTATTTCCTCGAGCGCCACATCTTTGCGCCGCGCGGACTTCAAATGCCGCAATCGCGCGCCTGGATAATCTCAGAACTTGCCCAAAGGCCGCATTGATTGCTTTCAATTTAGGCGATAAATGGGATGGATCATGCTTGGACGACTAAATCATGTGGCAATTGCCGTGCCCGACTTGGAGCAGGGTGCCAAAATCTATACCGCGAT
>JANMPF010000435.1:0-2881 GCA_031369725.1 Rhodobiaceae bacterium
ATTTGCTGGATCACCTGAGGCCAGAGTTTTCGGCCTCTTTGCTCCGCTCCCATTTGCTGGATCACCTGAGGCCAGAGTTTTCGGCCTCTTTCGCCAGTGACGGGCTGGATGCGCCACCGGATTTGTGCAGCAGAATCGGGACTATCTGGCCGATCCCGCTATGGGGTCTTTCCTCATTATAGTATCTGCGCCAATCCTCCAACTTCGAACGCGCGTCGTCAAGGCTCATGAACCAGTGTGCGTTCAGACATTCGCTTCTGACCTTGCTGTTGAAGGCTTCGATGAACGCGTTGTCTGTCGGTTTGCCGGGACGTGAGAAGTCCAGGGTAACGCCGTTCGCATATGCCCACAGATCGAGATCACGCGACACAAACTCGCTGCCCTGGTCAACACGGATCGTCTTCGGATAACCAACTTCGCCACAGACCCGTTCCAGAGTCTTCACGACATCTTCGGCTCGGTAGCTGAACTTCGGATCGATGGCAGGTGAGAACTTCGAAAAGATGTCGACAACCGTCAAAACCCTGATTCTCTTGCCCATGGCCAGCTGGTCGTGAACAAAGTCCATGGCCCAAGTCTGGTTGGGCATCGATGCCGGGCAACGGTCTTCCCGCAGCTTGGCCTTCACCCGCCTCTTTGGCGTTTTATTGCGTAATTGCAGGCCTAGTCCTGTGTAAAGCCGGTACGTGCGCTTGATATTGACCATCCAGCCCTCCCGCTGCAGAACAATGTGCACGCGCCTGTATCCATAGCGCATGCGCGTCTCGGCAATCTCCTGGCCTGTTTGTCAACACGTCCCAAGTGAAGACTATTGCCCAATCCACAGGCAAGCCTATATACTATACTGGAGGTGAGTACATGAATGAACACAAGCATCAATCACATCCAGAGATAGTCAAGCGCTTAAGACGAGTTGAAGGCCAAGTGAGAAGCATCGCCACGATGATCGAAGAGGGGCGTTCCTGCGTAGAGGTTGCGCAGCAAATGTCAGCTGCGGCGAGCGCAATGGCCGGCGCCAAGGATACCTTTATTCGAGACCATATCGATCATTGCCTCAGCGGCGATGCAACTTCCGGGCTGCGCAGCCAGCTTGCCGAACTGAAAGCGATAAGCAAATTTCTATGATTACATCTGCCTCCACACGCCGCCTGGGCCGATTACTTGGTGATTGGCTGGGCTTTTCATCGGCCAGTATGTCTGCCGGTGGCCACGGCCATGCTCAGGGAGAGCAAGGGCATACCCACGGCGTAATTGATGCAACAATTGCAACCACCGATCGAGGCATTTGGGCAGTCAAGTGGTCCTTTATCATTCTGCTCATCACTGCCGCGCTGCAAATAGTTGTTGTAATTCTCTCGCACAGCGTAGCTT
Organism: Rhodobiaceae bacterium; assembly: GCA_031369725.1. Lineage (GTDB taxonomy): Bacteria > Pseudomonadota > Alphaproteobacteria > Rhizobiales > Aestuariivirgaceae > Aestuariivirga. Next base: position 1,372 of record JANMPF010000435.1, read on the forward strand.
TGTTGGCTGATACCATCCACAATGTTGCCGACGCTACGACGGCAATTCCCCTGGCAATTGCCTTCATGCTGGCACGGCGGAAATCCACACAGACTTTCACGTACGGATATGGTCGTGTTGAAGACCTCGCTGGCATAGTGATTGTCCTGATCATCCTGTTCAGTGCAATTGTAGCGGGGTACCTGGCAATCGACCGACTAATTCATCCCCAGCCGATAACTCAAATAGGCTGGGTGACAGTCGCAGGCATCACCAGTTTCCTCGGCAACGAAATTGTAGCGATACTCCGCATCCGAGTTGGCCGGGAGATCAATAGTGCTGCCTTAATTGCGGATGGCTACCACGCTCGCACTGACGGACTGACCAGCCTTGCAGTCGTGCTCGGGGCTGCCGGGGTGTGGCTGGGCTTCACTCTCGCCGATCCGATCATCGGTTTGTTTATTACCATCGCCATTTTCGGAATTGTTTGGCAATCGGCGCGCTCCGTCCTTACTCGCATGCTTGATGGAATTGAACCAGGTGTTGTAGCCGAACTTCGTCACGCAGCAGAGCATGTGCCAGGTATTGGCCAGGTTGCGGATGTCAAGGCGCGTTGGGTGGGGCACAAGTTGCATACTGACATGACAATTGCAGTCAACGAGGGGCTTTCGCTTGGGCAAGCAAATGCTATTGCTGCAACACTCCGGAAAGAACTGTTTGCACACCTGGCACCGCTTTCAGTCGCAAACATACTCTTCACTTCGCAGTTAAATACCGGAGTGGCAACCCCACCGCCTGGGCACTACCATGGCCCCGAGCCGTTCCGCATGGTTGAGCCTGAAGATCACCACTGAAGGTAGATCATCTTTGAACAAATTGTTTCGATGCAAAGGAGCATTCACGCTGCGCTGAGGTTCCTTCAGCACGAAGGCTTAGTCGTTGGCTTGACTAACCTTAGGCAACCTAGTTTTGCAACTGCTAAACGGCCTGGCAAGTTCGGCGCAAGCCAGAAACAGCATTTGGCCAGACATACCGCTAGCGAACCAGGCGGATGCTTCTTTCGACCTGAACCGGCCGGTGGGCCGCGAGCTGTTGGAGCGCCAGGTCCGTTACAATTTCGCCATATGGTTTTGGTTTTCCGTAGAAATAGCCTTGCATGATGCTGCAACCTTCTTTCAACAAGGCATCGACCTGGATTTTTGTTTCCACACCCTCAGCCACAACACTGATGCCGAGGTCGCGGCCAATGCCAAGCACTGCCCTGATGACGGCCAAATTGGCGGGAAGATCAAGCATTCCGGCCACGAATGACCGGTCAATTTTCACTTTATTGAACGGAAAGCGCTGGAGATAGCTCAACGAGGAAAAGCCCATGCCAAAATCATCAAGGGCAATTCCCACACCGAGAGCCTGAATTTCCGTGAGCAATTTCTCGGCAAGCGACTCGTCGGAAAGGATGGCTGTCTCGGTTATTTCGAGGATGAGACGTTTCGGATCAAGTTTGGTTTCTTCAAGAACACGGCGCAGCTTC
>JANMPF010000447.1:0-2776 GCA_031369725.1 Rhodobiaceae bacterium
GGTGAAGGGGGCTGTCAGGATTTATCCGCTGCCGCACATGCCGGTGGTGAAAGACTTGGTGGCTGATCTCACGCGGTTTTATGCACAGCACCGCTCGATTGAGCCGTGGCTCAAGACAGCTTCGCCAGTGCCTGAGAAGGAATGGAAGCAAAGTCATGATGACCGCGCGCTGCTGGACGGGCTTTATGAGTGCATTCTATGTGCATGTTGTTCAACGTCGTGCCCGTCATACTGGTGGAATGGTGACCGCTATCTTGGACCTGCGGTATTGTTGCAGGCGTATCGCTGGCTGATCGATTCGCGTGATGAAGCAACGGGTGCACGGCTGGATAATCTGGAAGATCCGTTCCGGCTTTACCGCTGCCACACCATCATGAATTGCGCCAAGGCGTGCCCCAAGGGTTTAAACCCAGCAAAGGCCATTGCCGAGATAAAAAAAATGATGGTGGAACGGCAGGTTTAAGCCGAATTTCCATTGTTAGAATTGTGCTGCAATGCAATAAGCGCTATAGCGTAACCGGCTTCCAGCATAGGAAAATTTAATGACCGCCATTTCCCTCAACAGCTTCAAATCCCGCAAAACACTTAAAGTTGGCTCCAAGACCTACACCTACTTCAGCCTGGTGGCGGCGGAGAAAAACGGGCTGCAGGGTATTTCAAAATTGCCCTATTCGCTGAAGGTCTTGCTGGAAAACCTGCTGCGCTTTGAGGATGGACGCTCGGTGACCAAGGCGGACATCCAGGGCATTGCCGACTGGCTGAAAAACCGGGGCAAGGACGAGATGGAAATTGCGTTTCGCCCGGCACGGGTTTTGATGCAGGACTTCACCGGTGTTCCAGCCGTTGTTGATTTGGCCGCGATGCGCGATGCGATGAAGGCTTTGGGCAAGGACCCCACCAAGATCAATCCGCTGGCACCGGTTGATCTCGTCATCGACCATTCGGTCATGGTGGACTATTTTGCCACGCGTGGTGCGTTCCAGAAAAACGTGCAAGCTGAATATGGCCGCAATGGCGAGCGCTATACATTTCTCAAATGGGGGCAGGGTGCCTTTGACAATTTCCGTGTGGTGCCACCGGGCACTGGCATTTGCCACCAGGTGAATTTGGAATATTTGGCCAAGACAGTATGGACACGCACGGATACCGAGAAGAAGAAGCCGGTCACCTATGCCTATCCGGATACGCTGGTTGGTACTGATAGCCACACCACGATGGTGAATGGTCTGGCGGTCCTGGGTTGGGGCGTTGGCGGCATAGAGGCAGAAGCGGCGATGCTGGGCCAGCCCATTTCGATGCTCATTCCGGAAGTGATCGGCTTCAAGCTGAATGGCCGTTTGCAGGAAGGCACCACAGCGACTGATCTTGTGCTTACGGTGACGCAGATGCTGCGCAAAAAGGGTGTGGTTGGAAAATTTGTTGAATTCTTTGGCCCCGGCCTTGCTGAACTTTCGCTGGAAGACATGGCGACGATGGCCAACATGGCACCGGAGTATGGTGCGACCTGCGGCTTCTTTCCGGTGAACGGAGAAACCATTACCTATCTCAAGGGAACAGCGCGGCCTGCTGCCCAAGTTGCACTGGTCGAAAAATATGCCAAGGCGCAAGGCATGTTCTGGACGCCGAAATCAGCGGATCCGGATTTTACCGATACGCTGACGCTTGATCTTGCAACTGTGGTGCCTTCAATGGCTGGACCCAAGCGCCCGCAGGACAAGGTAACGCTCACGGATTCGGCTGCCGGTTTTGCAGCTGTGATGGCGGATGAATTCAAGAAAGCCGACCAGCAAGGGCTGCGCTACAAGGTTGAGAATGCCAATTTCGATGTGGGGCATGGCGATGTGGTCATCGCTGCGATCACATCGTGCACCAATACATCCAACCCGTCTGTCATGATGGCGGCAGGCTTGCTGGCACGCAATGCGGTGAAGAAGGGGTTGACGTCCAAACCCTGGGTTAAAACCTCGCTGGCACCGGGTTCACAGGTGGTAACCGAGTATTTGAAATCATCGGGTTTGCAAAAGGATTTGGACAAGATCGGGTTTGACCTGGTGGGTTATGGCTGCACGACATGCATTGGCAATTCCGGCCCGCTGCCTGAAAACATTTCAGAAGCCATCAGGACGAATGACCTTGTGGCGGCAGCTGTTCTTTCGGGCAACCGGAATTTCGAGGGCCGGGTTAATCCGGATGTGCGCGCCAATTATCTGGCCTCGCCACCACTTGTGGTGGCCTATGCGCTGGCGGGTTCGCTCAATGTTGACCTCACCACTGAACCACTTGGCCATGATAAACGCGGCAATCCGGTTTATCTCAGGGACATTTGGCCAGCGGCCAAGGAAGTGGCCAGCGTGGTGCGCAAACATGTGACGCGCAAGGCGTTTGCCAAGCGTTACAGGGACGTGTTCAAGGGCGATGCCTCATGGCGCAAGATCAAGGTCACCAAGGGGCTCACCTATGCCTGGGATGAGGTGAGTACCTATGTGGCGAGCCCACCCTATTTCAGTGGCATGAGCATGACGCCGGCGCCGGTCAAGAACGTGGCGGGTGCACGGGTGTTGGGGTTGTTCCTTGACTCAATCACCACGGACCACATTTCGCCAGCCGGTGACATCAAGGCGAGTTCACCCGCCGGCCAGTATCTTGCCGCACATGGGGTTGCCAAGCTTGAGTTCAATTCCTATGGCGCCAGGCGCGGCCACCACGAAGTGATGATGCGCGGCACCTTTGCCAATATCCGCATCAAGAACCAGATGGTTGCCGGTGTTGAAGGTGG
>JANMPF010000513.1:0-3341 GCA_031369725.1 Rhodobiaceae bacterium
GTGGCGGTTGCCGGAAATGTCCGGTCCGGCGTAGACGTTGCGACAATGATGAGATCAATGTCAGCTGGCGTTAAGCCTGCATGTTGCATGGCATTTTTTGCTGCCTGCACAGCGAGGCTGCGTGTGGTTTCACTTTCATCGGCAATGTGCCGGGCCCTGATTCCAGTGCGCTCAACAATCCATTCGTCGCTGGTATCAACAATCTTGCTGATATCCGCATTGGTCATAATGCGCTTTGGCAAAGCAGAGCCAACGCCTTCAATAACTGCTCTCACCATAGGTCCACTCACACGGCCACCTGAATATCGGGGTTCATGATGGCATTCATTTCAGCAATATCCTCGGCAATTTTTGTAACCAAACCATTGCGCACCATTTCAATAGCCACATCAATGGCGGTGGCAAAGCCCAAGGCATCGGTTCCGCCGTGGCTTTTTACAACGACACCGTTAAGCCCCGTAAACACGCCGCCATTGTGTTTGCGCGGATCCATGCGATCACGCAATGCCTGGAATGCGCCGCGCGCCAATATCGCGCCCAGCCTGGACATGAGCGTGCGGTTCAAAACGAGCCTGAGATAGCTTGCCACTTGCTTGGCCGTACCTTCTGCGGTTTTCAGCGCGATGTTACCGGTGAAACCTTCGGTGACGACAACATCGACCGTACCCTTGCCAATATCATCGCCTTCGACGAAACCATAATACTCCATCGGCAGGTTCATTTCGCGCAGAAACTTGGCGGCATCCTTGACCTGCTCAATGCCTTTGACTTCTTCAACACCAATGTTGAGCAGTCCCACAGTTGGCTTGGTGAGGCCAAACAGGCAGCGGGCCATGGCCTCACCCATGATGGCAAATTCAACCAGCTGGGATGCATCGGCACCGATCGTTGCCCCCACGTCAAGCACGATGCTTTCGCCCCTCAAGGTTGGCCAGATTGCGGCAATGGCGGGGCGGGAAATTCCGGGAAGCGTTTTGAGAATAAAGCGCGACATGGCCATGAGCGCACCGGTATTGCCGGCCGAAACCGCAGCATCAGCCCCGCCATTGCGCACCGAATCAATGGCCTGCCACATGCCGCTTTTGCCACGGCCGTGGCGCAGGGCCTGGCTGGGCTTTTCGTCCATGCCGATCGACACATCGCTGTGGCGAATTTCGGCGCGGGCCTTGAGCCTTGGATATTTATCCAGCAGGGGCGTAATTTTCGCCCGATCACCAAACAGCAAAAATTTGAAATTGGGGTGACGAATGGCGGCAAGCTCCGCCCCGGGTATCACAATGCCGGGGCCAAAATCGCCGCCCATGGCATCTAGAGCTATCGTCAAATCAGTTTTCATATGGCTGATGAAAATAGAGGCAAACGCAAGGGAAACAACCCCTATTTTTTGCCACCGCCGGATTCGACTTTTAACCTTGACAGGCCGGTGAAAGGCGAAACTTTGCCGGGGTCCACATCTTCCTGGATATCCTCAAAAACCTCTCCCGGCATGCGCGGATATGGATCAAGCTCAAGGGCCAAGGTTTCAGCGAGGATTTCTCCGAGATCGACAACTGCGTTGTGGATAATATCCACGTCCTCTTCATTCGGCTTGGCACCTTTGTGGGGCGGCAGAAAATAGCGCACAACGTCGATTTCAGTTTTGGTGCGAAAACTTTCCAAACTCACAACCGAAATCTGGTCATATTCGGCCTGCAGCAGACCGGTAATTTTCAAGCCACCGCCGCGCCACGGAGATGACGTCAGAAAAGCGCCCAGGGAATAAAGTTTGGGAATTGCAAGGCGAATGGCAAGTGCCGCGCATTCTTTTTCGTTGGCCGCGATTCGATCACGGCTGCCGAGATTTGGAACGCGATCAACCTGCAAGGGGCGCGAAAATTCAAAAACCGGCTGTTTCATTGGAACTTCAACTCACTGCGCAGAATGGTTTCAATTGGCAAGGCATCTAATATTTGTCTGGCTGTCAGCATATATTGGGCCAAGGCGTACGCACAATCGGCTGGGGCGCCTTGCGGATAAATATTGCGGGCGATGGCCGCTTCCAGCAGCTGTCGCGAAACCAGTGCCTTGTCATAAGCCTGGACACGGCCATAATAGGATTCAGCAAGTTTGCGGACTTTCTTTCCCACTGTCACATCACTCACGCCCATCTCCCGCAGCGAGCCATCCATGTCAGTGAAAAACTCATCGGTCAGGTTCTGGCGCAATTGCTCGACGCCTTCATGCTTCAGGCGGTTGAGAACCAGAAAGAGATGCAGCACAATCATTTCAAAACGACCATCAATTGTATCGGCCACCCCCATATCCCGATAAAACACCACATGCCGTGCGGCAGCCACAATTGCCGCGTAAAGCCGCCGCTCCGGTTTTTCCTGTGCCCTGAATAAACGTTTGAGGATCATGGACTTGCCGTCAAAGCCCCAGTCGGGCAAAAGAATGTGAAGAATTGCATATGCCTGGTGGAATCAATTTGTTTGTCATGACGAGAAAATACCTGAACCTGATCCTAATGTGGCTGGTTGCTGCCGTGTTCGCAACCCTGATTACGGCGTGTTCACCGGATGTGCAGCATCACGGTTATATCGCAAGACCGGGCGCTTTTGGGCAGATTTCGGAAGGCATGTCAAAAACCGAAGTGGAAGGCATTTTGGGTTCACCTTCCACCACGGCAACCGTCAATTTTCAAGGTGACAGCAATTATTACATCACCAGTGTCACCGAGGGCCGCTCCTTCCTGCAGGCAAAGGAAGTGAGCCGGGAAGTCATTGCCGTGCGTTTTGACAAGAACAACCAGGTGGCAAGCTTTGCCCAATATGGCCTGGAGGATGGCCGCATCATTGACATCAATTCACGCCAAACGCCGGTTGTCGGCAACAACCTTTCTGTCTTGCAGGATTTGTTCAAAGGCATTCTCGGATCGAAACCCAGCTTCTAGGCGGATAACCGCTTTATGGCTTCTTCCTGCCGGTTGGCGGGAATGCCCATTACAGGCCCATCTGGGCGCGGCCCAATGCGGTGAGATCTGCGACCGTCGCCCGGCCCTTGAAATCAACTTCATAATCTTCGGCGGCAAAGTCTGGTGCACTTTTTCCGGTGAGGAAGGCTTGTGCCTGCTTTTGCGTGTAGAGGCGGTTTTTCTCACAGCGCGGGGTTCCGGCGATGTAGATCACGTTGGAATAGCCCTTGCCCTGATGTTCGGCTTCAACCGCATGCAGGGTGTCGGGATGCCACCACAATGTGTCACCGGGCTGCATGAGCGGAATGGAAATCTGGCACTCCAGCAGTGCGGCGTGCCATTCCGGCTTTACGCTGAGGGCGCGGCCGGGTTCTGCACCACAAAGGTC
>JANMPF010000519.1:0-3271 GCA_031369725.1 Rhodobiaceae bacterium
TTACGCAAATCATCCGGGTTCATGCCGTAACGCGACGGCAGGTATTGATAGACCAGGGTTTTGGATTGCCCGCGTTCTTCCGGCGTCATGCCGCCATCACCTGTCGTGGTGGATGTACCCGCAATCGTGGCACCTCTGCCCAGGGCTTCCTTGGCTTGCGCCGACAGGGAACCAAAGCTCATGCCGGCGATGGTAATTGGAATCTTGAGTTCAATCGGCTTCTTGGCAAAGCGGGTGCCCAGCACAACATTGGTGCCGCATTTTTCACGATACCCCTCAAGCGGATAACGCGAGATGGAAGCGCCCAGAAACAGGAGATCATCAAAGTGCGGCAGCTTGCGTTTGGCACCCGCACCGCGAATGTCATAAATGCCGGTGCTGGCCGCACGGCGGATTTCCGACAGCGTGTAATCGTCAAACGTCGCAGACTTGCGGGGAAGCGTGCGTGGGGTTTTGTCCATGAGGTTCCTCAATATGCGTCTGCGTGGTCTACGCTGAAATTGTAAAGCTTCCGGGCCGAGCCGTAACGCTTGAATTCCGACGGCTTTTCCTTGCGCTTTGCAGCCTTTAACAGGCGCTCCAGATCAGCCAGGTGTTCGGCCCGCATTTCCTTTTCGATGCAGTCCGCACCCAGGCTTGCCACCTTGCCCTTGACATAAAGCCGCGCCTCATAAATGGAATCGCCCAGTGCATCACCCGCATCACCGCACACGATCAGGTTACCCCGCTGCCCCATGAAGGCCGACATATGGCCAACTGAGCCTCCCACCACGATATCTATGCCCTTCATTGAAATGCCACAGCGCGAGGATGCATCGCCATCAATGATGAGCAATCCGCCGTTACCCGTGGCCCCGGCGGATTCAGAGGAATTGCCCTTCACCCATACAACGCCGGACATCATGTTTTCAGCGGTACCCACACCTGCATGGCCATGAATGGTAAGTTCGGCGTGGCTGTTCATGCCGCCGCAATAAAACCCCACATGCCCGTTGATGTCGATTTGCAAGGGTGCATCAATTCCAACGGCAATGGAATGCTGTCCCATCGGGTTCTTGATCACCCAATGCTTCTCATTGGTATTCTTGGGCAACTCATGCAGCTTTGAATTGATGCCGCGCACGCCGACAGTCTTGACATCAAGTTCGTTCATGCGTGCCCGCCCCAGGTGTAAATCATCGAGGGCTCGGGTTCCCAAATCCTGGCGTCATCAGCACCGGGCAAATGCGCAATGGCGCGGTATTCAGTTGCCATCGCCACCCAATCATCGGTTTCCGCCATCACCGCATGTTTGCAGGCGATGGGGTCACGCACCACCGCAAACCCATCCGCCGTTCCAACCAGGAATGTGTAGAAACCGTCGAGATCGCGAAGCCCATCTTGCAAGGCTTCTTTCAGGGTGGCACCACTGCGCAGCTTCCATGTCATGTAGGCAGCGGCAACTTCCGTGTCATTCTCGGTCTGGAATTCAATGCCTTCCTTGCGCAGGTTTTCCCGCAGGCGATTGTGGTTGGATAGCGAGCCATTATGCACCAGGCAGAGATCAGCACCTGTTGCAAAGGGATGCGAACCAGCCGTGGTGACTGCACTTTCCGTGGCCATCCGCGTATGGCCGATCATGTGGGTGCCCGCTGCCGAATCCAGATCAAACTTGTCATAGACATTGGCCGGCAGGCCGGTTTCCTTGAAAATCTCAATGGTGTGGCCAGATCCCACCACCCGCACTTCCGGGTGATGCTGCTTCAGCCACCCAACAACCGCAGGCTCCTTGGCATTGGTCACCAGAATGCAGTGGTTGCCGATTTTCTTCACCGTGCAATCGCATTTCAGCGCCCTCTCCAGCCCCACATCAATTTTCTTCCAGTCGTAGGAGGCATCACTATGCGCCAGCGAAAACTTGGTCTGGGCCGCCTTCACCGGATTACGGTAAATCGCCACACCCGCCGAATCCGGCCCGCGGTTGGTCATTTCAATGATCATCGGCTTGAACATCTTGCCCAGTTTGGGCTTCAACTTGGGGTTTTTCAGGTAAAGTCCGACAATTCCACACATGGTGAAAAGACCTTCTCAATTGATGTTAGCCAACTGTAACAGGGCATCTTGTCAATATCAACTACTAGGAATTATTTTTTCACAACAGGAATGTGGACTATTGCGGTCCAACGGGGTCAATCACCCCCGAAGGGCAGCCTGCATCGGTGGGTGAAGCAGCGGCAATTAAATCGGCAAGTGATGTTCCAGCCGTTATGTCGCCCTTGAGTCCAATTGTGATTTCCGTGATGAGCTGGCGGTTGCCATCCGGCTTGCAAGCCACGCGCACCCGCTCACCGGCACCCCTGCCAAACGCCGCATCAAACTTGCCGCGAAGATCAGCAGTTTGAATGGTCTGACCGACATTTGCCGCCACAAAACCCTGTACTGGCGAAGCATTGATCGTCGACATCAGCCGAATGGCATCACCGAAATAGGTTTCGGCCACCCCACCGGGATAACAGCTCCCGTGTTTTACCCACTCATGCCGCTCCAGCATGGATTGTGTGCCCGGCATTACCTGGCCAAGTGCTGCTTTCATGTGCCCACTCAACTGCGGCTCTGGCAAGGCTTCCCACTGATGCGCGTCATCGGCAGCAGCCAGCGCCTTGTCCACATTGCAGAATACTTTCCGCCGCGGCTGCGGCCACAACCCGTGCAGAACCAAATGACTGGCTTCAAAACTTGCAGCGGTCTCACTCTTGCACTCGGCTTTGTCGGTCATCCCTTCACAGAAAGCCGGTTCCCAGCTCAATGCCAAAACATAAAACGGCTTGCCACCGGCAACAGCAATGCTGGCGTGCGAAGGAGCAGAAACCACCGCCCCGTTGGCAGCACCACACGCAACCCCAACCCATCGCTGCAAGGGAGCAGCGCCCGGCACCTCAATCCAGTAATGGCTGGCCGCATCCTTGTTTTTACCCAGCAAAACATAGCTTTTGCCGATCTCAATCGAAACATCACCAGGGTTTGTCCCCTTCTTGATGGATTGCACGGCATGACAGGACGTGGTGGCAATGAAGCTACCGGAAAGTTTCACTTGGGCAATGGCGCCGGATGCCAAGGCAACGATGCCGAACACCATTGAAAACAAACCAATCGGCTTCATGCAAATTTTTCCATTCAATTTTTGCGCCAGGCCAAGGGGTGATCAACCAACTTGTCGTCAAGCGTTAAAAGTTTCAGCCGTTCACTAGCGCAAACTCCCAACAGAAGGCGATCAAACGGATCTTTGGTAATT
>JANMPF010000526.1:0-5630 GCA_031369725.1 Rhodobiaceae bacterium
CTCAATTCCATGAGCTGTGCCCGCATGCCATCGGTCACCATTTCGGCAATGCGTTCCACATAGGTGCCGTAGCGCATCAAGAACGCGAGCGAGCTGTCACCGCTGCTTTTGCCCATTTCCCGGCGAATTTGCTTGTGGCAACATGGTGCCACAACAATCAGGGAGGCTTCCGCGCCAATGGCCTTGCTGATCGCATCGTCGGTTGCTGTATCGCATGCATGAAGCGCCACCACGACATCAGCCCCACTGCAATCATATTGCGCGATGGAGCCTTGCACAAAGTGCAAATTCTCAAAGCCATTGGCCATGGCAATGTCACTGCACAATTTCACCAGATCTTGCCGGCTTTCCACGCCAACGACTTCCGCTCTTAACCCCAGCCTGTTAACGAGGTAATCGTAAAGCGCAAATGTGAGATAGCCTTTTCCCGCCCCCATATCGACAATGCGCAGCTTTTCGAAGGTTGGAAGTTGCTTGATCAGCCCATCCAGAATTTCAATATACTTGTTGATTTGCCTGAACTTGTCGTGCGAATTCTTGTGAACATTGCCTTTTGCATCGGTCAAACCAAGTGCATGCAGGTAGGGCTTGCCGGCAGCTTCAACCAGCCGTTCCTTGGCCCGGTTATGGGCAAGTTCCGGTACTTGTGTTTGCGTAGGCGCAGTTTGCCTCAGCACATATCCTGCCGCCTGCTTTGCCACATGCAAGTCTCCGCTCAGGGTATAAAGTCGGCCCGCCAGAAACTTGTCGCGCAAAAGATCTTCAACCAGCACCATGCTCTCATCAATACCATGATTTTTCACAATATCACGGGTTTGGTGATGATAGGTAAAGCTTAACCTGCGCTCGCGTTTCACCAAGATCAGGCGCACGTCGACCGCTTTCAAATCGCCAGCTGTTGTCGAAGGTTTGCGCAATTCGATTCCGACAAAGCTTGACGAAGCTACCGCCACGCCAAACGCGGCAAGCCAATCAGTCAGGGATGTAGCATCGCTCATGGCCCTTCGTTAACGCGCTGCGACCTTGCATGCAATTTAATTTGGAACCGCACTATTGCTTGCCCAACTTCACCCAAATCCGCTGGCTTTTTGGCAATAGCCCGTGAATTGCGCGCACCGACACACGTCGCCCAATGCCGTGCGCGAGCCCGGTGCACTTGACGTCCGGCATTTTCATACTTGTGACCTACGGCGAATTTGGGCTTAATTGGCTACCCGCGTAAACTTGAAGGATCAGCATGGCAAGCAAGGTTATCATTTCTGTTGCAATCACGGGCGGTATTCACACCCCCACAATGTCAAAGTACTTGCCGGTAACACCTGATCAAATCGCCACCCAGGCCATTGATGCGGCCAGGGCGGGTGCCGCCATTCTTCATCTGCACGCGCGCGATCCGAACGATGGCAGGCCAACACCTGATCCACAAGTGTTCATGGAATTCCTGCCGCGCATCAAGCAGAATTGTGACGCGGTGGTGAACATCACCACAGGTGGCGGCCTGAACATGACGGTAGACCAGCGCCTTGCGGCACCATTGGTCGCCAAGCCCGAAATGTGTTCGCTCAACATGGGTTCCATGAATTTTGGCATCTTCCCGCTGGCTGAGCGCTACAAGAATTGGCAAGCCGACTGGGAGGAACCTTATTTGCGTGGCACTGATGATTTCATTTTCCGCAACACATTCAGGGATATAGCCCGCATACTTAAGGACTTGGGCGAAACCCACGGCACCCGCTTTGAACACGAATGCTACGACGTCGGCCACCTCTATAATCTTGCCCACTTTGTCGACAAAGGTGCTGTGAAGCCGCCATTCTTTGTACAAATGATTTTCGGCATTCTGGGTGGCATTGGTGCTGACATGCGCAATCTCATGTTCATGAAGGAAACCGCCGACAAGCTGTTTGGTGACGATTACAAATGGTCGGTGCTGGCCGCGGGCCGCAACCAAATGCCGTTCTGCACGCAAGCCGCCATGATGGGTGGCAATGTGCGTGTGGGGTTGGAGGATTCACTCTATATCGGCAAGGGCAAACTTGCTGTTTCGAATGCCGAGCAGGTTGCAAAAGTCCGCCGCATCATTGAGGAATTGGGCCTTGAAGTGGCAACATCAAAGGAGGCGCGCGAAATGCTGGCCCTCAAAGGTGGAGACCGCGTGGGCTTCTAAAGTGATCATTGGGCAATGCAAATCGACATTCGTTTGATTTTCGTGTTGCCGCTTCCTAAAATAACTTACTCTGTAACTAAATCTTTGTTATCGGTACCATAAACAGTCGTCACAAACCTCAAATGGGGGAACCCCAATGTTTTACGGCCAGATCGAAGGCACCGGTTTTGAAGTCATTGACGCACGCTTCAATGACTGCCTTGTGGGACACGTGCGGGTTGAGCGGCTGTGGACGGGTGCCCGTTGGGCCGAAGGGCCGGCATGGTTTGCCGCCGGCCGCTATCTCATTTGTTCGGACATTCCCAACAACCGCATGCTGCGCTATGATGAAACCGACGGTTCCGTTTCAGTTTTCCGCAATCCGTCAAATTATTCCAACGGCAATACGGTGGACAGGCAGGGCCGCCTGGTCTCGTGCGAGCATTTTGCGCGCCGTGTCACCCGCACCGAGCACAATGGCTCCATCACCGTCATCGCTGACCGCTATGAAGGAAAACGCCTCAATTCTCCCAATGATGTCGTGGTGAAATCTGATGGTTCGATTTGGTTCACCGATCCATCCTATGGCATTCTCATTGATTATGAGGGTGAACGGCATGAAAGCGAAATCGGCAACAACAATGTCTACCGCGTTGATGCCAAAACCGGAAAAATCACCATTGTCTGCAGTGATATTGACAAGCCCAACGGACTTGCGTTTTCACCTGACGAAAAATTCCTCTACATCGCGGATTCAGGCGTTAGCCACAAAGTTGGCGGCAACAAGCATATACGCCGCTTCGACGTGAGTTCAGATGGACAAACACTGGGCAAATCCAAAATCTTCGCTGATTGCAATAGCGGCCTCTTCGATGGCTTCCGCACCGATAGTGATGGCCGCATTTGGACCAGTGCTGGCGACGGTGTGCATTGTTATCTGCCCGACGGTACGCTCATTGGCAAAATCCTCATTCCGGAACTTGTGGCAAATGTCACGTTTGGTGGCGCAAAACTCAACCGCTTGTTCATTTGTGGAACGACCTCGCTGTATTCCGCCTATCTCGCCATCAACGGCATTTCACCCTTTTAAGACCCGTTTTATGTCAGCGTCACAGTCTCTCCGGCCGCGGCAATGGCTGTCATGTTCACCACGCCACGCGATGTGACCGAGCCGGTAAGTACGTGGGCGGGCCGTGCAGCCCCGATGAGAATGGGACCAACCGGCAGCGCATCACCAAAAACCTTCACCATGTGATAGGCGAGATTGGCGGAAGCAAGATCGGCCATGACCAGCACATTGGCTTCACCCTTCAATGTTGACGACGGCAGGTGGCGATCACGAATTGCCTGAATGAGGGCCGAGTCCGCTTGCATTTCACCATCGATTTCAAGGTGTGGGCACAGCACCTGCACAATGGCCGTGGCCTGGCGCATTTTCAACGATGATGGGGTGTCGTGTTCACCGAAATCCGAATGGCTCACCATGGCAATTTTGGGCGTGATGCCGAAACGCTGCACCTGGGTTGCACAGGCAATTGCGATCGAGGCGATGGCTTGCGCATCCGGATTGACCTGTACATGCGTGTCAGCAAGAAAGATGGGTCCACGATTGGTTATCATCAGACTCATGGCCGCAAGCGCCGATGCGCCCGCAGACAGGCCAATGATATCCTCGATATGGCGCAGCTTGGAGCGGAACCGGCCTTCGAGACCGCAGATCATGGCGTCAGCGTCACCCCGGCGCAACGCAAGTGCTGCAATCACGGTGGTCGACGTGCGCACCAGTGTGCGCGCCGCATCAGGCGTGGCACCCCGGCGTCCTGCCACCTCCACATAGGTTGCGACATAATCCTTGTAGCGGGGATCATCTTCCGGATTGACCAGCATGAAATCGCGCCCGGCTCGAATTGACAGGCCGAAGCGTTTGATCCGCGATTCAACCACGCTTGGCCTGCCGATGAGAATGGGAATGGCAATCTTGTCTTCCAGCACCACTTGGGTGGCCCGCAACACGCGCTCATCCTCGCCGTCAGCGTAAATCACCCGGCGGAGATTTGCCCGCGCGCTGGCAAACATCGGGCGCATGACAAAGCCTGAGCGGAAAACAAAGCGTTGCAGGCTTTCTGCGTAGATGTCGAGATCGGCAATGGGGCGGGTGGCCACCCCACTTTCCATGGCAGCGCGGGCAACAGCGGGTGCCACGCGCAGGATCAGCCGCGGATCAAACGGCGAAGGGATGAGTGAATCGCGGCCAAACAACCGCGTCTCGCCGCCGTGGCTGCGTGCGGCCACGTCCGATGGTGCTTCCCGTGCCAGACCGGCGATGGCTTCAACGGCGGCAAGCTTCATCTCCTCATTGATGGTGGTTGCCCCCACATCAAGGGCACCACGGAATATATACGGAAAGCACAGGACATTATTGACCTGGTTGGCATAATCCGAGCGGCCCGTGCAAATCATGGCGTCAGGGCGCACGGCCACGGCCTCTTCCGGCATGATTTCGGGCGTGGGATTGGCTAGTGCGAGGATAAGCGGATCGCGCGCCATTTGCTTCAGCAGGTCAGCCTTGAGAACACCGCCCGCCGAAAGGCCAAGAAACACGTCCGCTCCCGCCATGACATCAGCCAATTTGCGGTGCGGCGTCTCCTGGGCGAAAACCGCCTTCCACGGGTCCATGAGTTTTTCACGGCCCACATAAACAACACCCTCAAGATCACTTACCCAGATATTCTTGGGCCTGGCACCAAGGCTCACCAGCAAGTTGAGACAGGCAAGGGCCGCCGCACCAGCACCTGATGCCACAATTTTAATGTCTGCGATGTTTTTGCCAGACAGCGTAATCGCATTCTTCACGGCTGCCGCAACAATGACAGCCGTGCCATGCTGGTCATCATGAAACACCGGAATCTTCATCCGTTCCCGCAAGCGGCGCTCAACCTCAAAGCATTCCGGTGCCTTGATGTCCTCCAGATTGATGCCGCCAAATGTGGGTTCCAGGCTTGCAATGATGTCAACCAGCTTCTCGACAGCGTTCTCGGCAACCTCAATGTCAAAAACATCGATACCGGCAAACTTCTTGAACAGAACCGCTTTGCCCTCCATCACCGGCTTTGCCGCCAACGGCCCGATATTGCCAAGGCCCAGAACGGCAGTGCCATTGGAAATCACGGCAACCAGATTGGCGCGCGACGTATAAAGTGCCGCGTCCGCCGGGTTGTCGCGGATCGCTTCCGAAACGGCCGCCACACCCGGCGAATAGGCCAGCGCCAGGTCACGCTGGTTGCCCAGCGGCTTGGTCGGCTGGATTTCCAGCTTCCCCGGCCTCGGTTCACGGTGATAGATAAGTGCGCCTGATTTGAGATCGCCCGAAACTTGTTCTGTCATGATTACTCCTGGACCATAGCATACCAATCATCCTTGCCGGCCAAAGCACTATTTCCCGTTTTTGAGACTTGCAAGGACGGTTGGCCATTTTCGCTCGCCA
>JANMPF010000552.1:0-5068 GCA_031369725.1 Rhodobiaceae bacterium
GGTCGCAACTGTCATGTCCAACCTCGGGCTTGAGCGCTATCTGACAGCACAGGGCCTTTGTCTGGTGCGCACCAGAGTTGGTGACCGTTATGTGGTTGAGCATATGCGCGCCCATGGATTCAATGTGGGTGGCGAACAATCTGGGCATATTGTGCTCTCCGATTTTTCCACCACGGGCGATGGTTTGCTTGCAGCGCTGCAGGTGTTGGCGGAAGTGGTGCGGGCAGGAAAGCCGGTAAGCGAAGTGTGCAACATGTTTCAACCCGTGCCACAGGTTTTGAAAAACGTGAAGTTCAAATCTGGTACGCCACTTGATGACAAGCTCGTGAAAGCGGCAATTGAAGGTGCCACGGCGCGGCTTGGAAACAGCGGCCGGCTGGTTATCCGCCCTTCGGGTACCGAGCCGCTTATTCGCGTGATGGCGGAGGGCGACGATGCAAGCATAGTTAATACCATTGTCGATGAGCTATGCGGCGTTATCTCAAAGGCCGCTGCCTGATTATGGTTTGTGTTTCATACTGATTTGTCTCAATTTTGAACAGTTTACTGTGGCTTATGGGCAACAAATCCCAACTGTCACTTTCTCGCCTTATTGCAGCCCGGGTTGGAACAAATGCAAGCTCTAATTTGTTGTTCATTGGACGGACAAATTTTAGGAGGTATGTAATGAAGGTGTTCAGAATTATTCTTTTGGCTGGTGTGGTGCTGGTTCCGTTTGCAGTATCGGCGCAGGCCGCTGATCTTGCACCAAACGAAGCTGCGGCAAGCGAGGCCATGGGGCTTTATCTGCGCGGCGATGCCGGCATGTCATTCCTGAACTGGAGTGGCGGCAATGATGACACGGGATTTGTTCTCGGTGGCGGCATCGGCTATCGCTACAATGACAACATGCGCACCGATCTCACGGTTGATTGGGCCGGCAAATATGACATAGGTGCTGGTGCAAATTTGAGCACAACTACTGTTCTTGGCAATCTCTACTATGACTGGAAAAATGATTCGGCCTTTACACCCTACCTTGGTGCCGGTGTGGGCTACGGCTGGGTAAACCGGGATATTGGTTCTGATCGCAGCGGCATTGCCGTTGGCCTGGCTGCCGGTGTTGCGGTTGACCTCACATCCAACATTGCGCTCGATGTTGGCTACCGCTTCCGCGATACAATGATCAAGGGTTCCAATCCATTGGAACACCAGGTTACAGCTGGCATTCGGTTCTCCTTCTGATCCACAATCGCGTGGGCTCAGCTTAAAAGCGGCGGCTAAGAGATTAGCCGCCGCTTTTGCTTGTTTAAATGTCGCAGTTGACCTTGGCCCCATCTTGACGCATAGGGGGAACGGGCTAGCCCTCCCCAACGGGGGCCAGTCCATCTGTAAGGATGGAGTGCAAAATGACAGACACCAAACCGGCATTGCGGCCGGCTAACCCGCAATTTTCTTCCGGCCCCTGTGCCAAAATTCCGGGCTGGAATACGGACCTTCTCAAAACAGCTTGTCTTGGCCGCTCGCATCGATCCGGCGAAGGCAAGGCGCGTTTGAAAGAGGCGATTTCGCTGACGCGTGAAATTCTTGAGGGTCCCGCGAACTATCTGATCGGCATTGTGCCAGCCTCGGATACAGGCGCAGTTGAAATGGCAATGTGGTCGCTGCTGGGTGCACGCGGCGTGGACATGCTGGCGTGGGAAAGTTTCGGCGAGGGCTGGGTGAACGATGTGCTCAAGCAGCTCAAGCTCAAAGATGTGAGCAAGCACATCGCCCCTTACGGCGAGTTGCCCGATTTTACGAAAGTGAATTTTGCCAATGATGTGGTGTTCACATGGAATGGCACCACGTCAGGCGTCAGGGTTCCGAATGCGGACTGGATTCCGGCTACCCGTGAGGGCCTTACCATTTGCGATGCAACGTCTGCCGCCTTTGCGCAAGACATGGATTTTTCCAAGCTCGATGTGGTGACTTTCTCGTGGCAGAAGGTTTTGGGTGGCGAAGGCGGGCATGGTGTGATCGTTCTCAGCCCACGCGTGGTGGAACGGCTTGAATCCCATGTTCCGGCCTGGCCCATGCCGAAGATTTTCCGCATGACGTCGGGTGGGAAATTGATCGCCGGAATTTTTGAGGGAGAGACAATCAATACGCCGTCAATGCTGTGTGTCGAGGATTATCTGGTTTCCTTGAAGTGGGCCAAAAATATTGGCGGCCTGACAGCGTTGCGCGAACGGGCTGATGCGAATGCAGCGGTGCTCAACGGCTGGATTTCGGCGAGCAAATTTGCCGCAAACCTTGCAAAGAAGCCCGAAACCCAATCCAACACTTCGGTGTGTTTTACACTTGTGGGTGATGAAACCGTGCCGAAGAAAATGGCCAAGCTTTTGGAAGCGGAAAAGGTGGCCTTTGACATTGGCGGCTACAGGGATGCGCCTCCAGGGCTTCGCATATGGTGCGGGGCAACGGTTGAAACCTCTGATCTCAAAGCATTGTTGCCGTGGCTCGACTGGGCCTACGCGCAAGCAACCGCATAAATCAATTTTCCATCTTCAGGAGAAGTCATATGGCTCCACGTGTTCTCGTTTCAGACAAGCTTTCGGAAACTGCGGTTCAAATTTTCAGGGATCGCGGCATCGAGGTGGATTACAAGCCCGACTTGGGCAAGGACAAGGAGGCGCTGCTGGCGGCCATTCCGCTTTATGATGGTCTTGCCATCCGCTCTGCCACCAAAGTGACGCCGAAGATTCTGGAAGCCGCAAAAAATCTCAAGGTGATTGGACGCGCTGGCATCGGGGTGGACAATGTGGATATTCCGGCCGCTTCATCACGCGGGATTGTGGTGATGAACACACCATTTGGCAATGCCATTACCACGGCGGAACATGCGCTTTCGATGATGATGGCGCTGGCGCGGCAAATACCTGAAGCCAATGCCTCAACCCACGCAGGAAAATGGGAGAAGAACCGCTTCATGGGCGTTGAACTCTACAACAAGACGCTCGGAGACATCGGCTGAGGAAACATCGGCTCGATTGTGGCAGATCGTGCACTTGGCCTGAAAATGAAAGTGATCGCGTTTGATCCTTTCCTGTCGCCCGAACGTGCCATAGCCCTGGGTGTTGAGAAAGTTGAACTCGACGATATTTTCAAGCGCTCGGATTTCATTACGCTGCACACACCGATGACGGAGAAAACCAAAGGCATCGTGAATGCTGCAGCACTTGCCAAATGCAAGAAGGGTGTACGCATTATCAACTGCGCGCGTGGCGGCCTGGTTGTTGAAGATGATCTTTATGACGCAATAGTGTCGGGCAAGGTTGCCGGAGCTGCGCTGGACGTATTTGAAGTGGAGCCTGCTTCAACACATAAATTGTTTGGCCTGGAAAATGTTGTGGCAACGCCTCATCTTGGCGCTTCAACCGGTGAGGCACAGGAAAATGTCGCCTTGCAGGTGGCCGAGCAAATGGCGGACTATCTGCTTTCAGGAGCGGTCACCAATGCTCTCAACATGCCTTCCATTTCAGCCGATGAAGCGCCACGCTTGCGGCCCTTTGTTGCTTTAGCCGAAAAGCTGGGAAGTTTTGCTGGCCAGTTGACCGATGGCCCCATTACAGGTGTGGTTATTGAGTATGCCGGCGATGTGGGCGAGATGAACACCAGGGCATTAACTTCTGCGGCCTTGGCCGGTGTGCTGCAGCCGATGCTGGGAACGGTGAACATGGTGTCTGCCCCCGTTGTTGCGCGCGAACGCGGAATCAAGGTTGACGAGGTCCGCCAGACCCAACGGGGTGCCTATGAAACCTACATTCGCCTCACGGTGCGCACTGAAAATTTGGAGCGCTCGGTTGCCGGAACCGTGTTTTCCGACGGCAAGCCGCGTATTATCCAGATCAAGGGCATTGAGCTGGAATCAGATTTTGGCCGTTACATGCTGTATGTCACCAATCAGGACAAACCAGGCTTTATCGGGGCTTTGGGTTCGCTTCTCGGCAACGCCAAAGTGAACATTGCGTCGTTTCACCTGGGGCGCCACGCAGCGGGCGAAGACGCAATTTGCCTGGTTCAAATTGACGAGCCCGTTCCGGATTCAGTGCTGTGGGCGGTGCAAAAACTGGGACAGGTGCGGCAGGCCAAGCGGCTGGCTTTTTGACGCAATCTCGTCGCAGATTTGCCGTGAGTGTGGAGTTTCTTCCTGTGAACATAATCGGAGGAGAAACCCATGCGCCTGAAACTTGCCAGCCTCATTCTTGCGACATCATGCTTGACACCGGCCATTGCCGCTGATCTCAGGGGCGCATCCCATGTGGATGCGGTAACGGTTTACCCCTCCGGGGCGGAGGTGACACGGGTTGCCGAAGTGCCGCTTGCGGCGGGCGACACGACGTTAATCCTTGAAGATTTGCCGGGCGAACTCGACGCCCAATCCATTCGCGTTGAAGGCGTTGGTGGCAATGGGCTTGAAATAGGTTCAGTTGATTCAAAGTTGATCTATCTCTCAACTGAAGGCCAAGACGCAACACGCGCAAGACTGGAAAAGCAGATCGAAGACATGCAGGATGAGCGGCAGGCCTTGGACCAGACGCTTTCGGATGCGGACTATCAAAAGAAGCTGTTGCTTTCGCTGGCCGACAAGCAGCTCTCGCCCTCCACCGACACCAAAACGACTAGTGTTGATGCAGCACAGCTTGGCGGGCTTTTGGATTTGGTGGGTGTCAAGCTCAATGCAATTTCCAAAACCATTCACGAGGCTCAAATTCACCAACGCGACATCGACAAGAAGGTTGCGGAAATCCAGAATAGCCTAAACAATGTTGCACCATCGCAGGTCTCCAAAATGCAGGTGGCTGTTCATTTAACAGCACCTGCTGAGACCAACGGCATCTTCAAGGTCAGATACCGCATTGGCGATGCCGGCTGGGCGCCATTCTACGACGCGCGGCTGTCAACACCGGACAAGGCGCAGAAATCCAAGGTTGAGCTGGTGCGGCGTGCCGAGGTCATGCAGTCGTCCGGCGAAAATTGGGACAATGTCGCGTTGACGCTTTCAACCGCGCGGCCGCTTGGTGCCACGTCGGCTCCCGATCTGTGG
>JANMPF010000556.1:0-1594 GCA_031369725.1 Rhodobiaceae bacterium
CCGCCACAATGCCAGGTTTGAAACCCTCTATGCCCACATGAGCAAGCTTGCCGATGGCATGCATGAAGGTTCAAAAGTCAACCAGGGTCAGATCATTGGCTATGTAGGTGCCACTGGCCGCGCCACTGGCCCGCATTTGCATTATGAGGTTCGCATCGCCGGCCAACCCGTAAATCCAAACAATGTCAAGGCAACCGGCGGCAAGCAATTGGCCGGCAAAGACTTGCAGAATTTCAAGGTCTATAAGCAAAAAGTGCTGGCCCTCATGCAAAACGCGCCTTCTGCCACCCAGGTCGCCCAAGCCAACCAATAATCTGGCCAATTACGGGAGCGTCTTGCCTCAGCTGCCGTTGAGACCCAGCTCGCGCTGCACTTTTTTGGGGAGGTTGAGCGACGCAAGCCGGTGGCTTTCCCTCAAATAGTCAAGCAAGGCCGCATCATCCATGCCAGCCTCACTGGTGCGCTGGATCCACGACATGCCCCGCGATGCCAAATAAGGTGCTGGCCGCAAACCTTGGCCGTCTTTCAACAGGTCAAAACTGAAGCGCGAGCATTTGAAGGTAACCGACAAACCATCACCCCAGCCAGCAATGGCAAACACCTTGGCCCCAACTTTCCAAACATGCGCCCCACCCCACTGCACCACGTGGGTGGCGTGGGGAAGCGTTGCGCAAAATGCGTTGTAGTCTTCGAGCGTCATGCTATTTCAACTGCGCCATGCGGGTTTTCACCAGTTGATCGGCCTCCTGCTCCATGCCACGGAACACGCTAACCACCCGCTTTCCAAATGCGGTGATTTTAGCACCTCCCCCGCCAGAACCACCAGCTGCCGTTTCAACCACTGGCCGGCCAAATATTCCATTGAGTTCTTCAACCAGCAACCACGCCCGCCGGTACGACATTTCCATCACCCGGGCAGCCGCCGAAATAGATCCCGTCTCCGCGATACACTCCAATAGCCGCACCTTGCCAGGACCCAAACGAACCCCGGTTCCAAAATCAACTTTTAAAGCAGCGCGTGGTGCCATGGCCCCATGCTAGCATATTAATGCAGCGTCACCACATTGCTGATCTTGGGCGCATCACCCATCACGAGGCCGTTGAAGGTGAACTTGCCATCGCTCACTCCCACTTCAACCCGGTCGCCATCTTTCACCCGTCCTGCCAAAATCTCTTCCGCCAGCGGATCCTGAATGGATTTCTGAATGACGCGTTTCAAGGGTCGCGCCCCATAGGAAGGGTCATAGCCTTTCTCGGCCAGCAGCTCGCGTGCCGCATCGGTAAGAGTGACTTCGATCTTGCGGTCATTCAGCAATTTTTTCAGGCGCAGCAATTGGATGTCAACAATTGCCCCCATGTGGGCCCGCTTCAGCCGGTGGAACAGGATGATCTCATCCAGCCGGTTGAGGAACTCCGGGCGGAAGGCGCTGCGCACCACTCCCATCACCTGCTCGCGCACCTCGTCAACATCCTGGTTCTCGCCAAGTGCGACGAGATATTCCGAACCAAGATTTGATGTCATGATGATGAGTGTATTCTTGAAATCCACCGTGCGGCCCTGGCCATCGGTCAGGCGGCCATCATCAAGTACCTG
>JANMPF010000558.1:0-3449 GCA_031369725.1 Rhodobiaceae bacterium
CCCAAAAACACAATGGCCACGAGCAGGTCATTCCATACCCAGAGAAACTGGAAGATGGCGAAGGATGCAAGGGCCGGGAAACACAGGGGCAACACGATGCGGCGGAAAATCTTGAAATCATTGGCACCGTCAATCTGGGCCGATTCAATCAAGTCCTTTGGCAGGCCCGCGATATAGCTGCGCAAGAGATAGATGGCGAATGGCAGGCCAAAGCCCGTGTGCGCAAGCCAGATGCCGAGGTAGGTCTTGGAAGGGACTCCGAGGAAATTTCCGGCGGCATTGTAGAGCTTGAGCAGTGGAATGAGCGACATTTGCAGCGGTACAACGAGCAGACCGACAATGATTGCAATGATGAGGCCACGGAAAGGCAGCTTCATCCACGCCAGGGCATAGGCGGCGAAGGCTGCAATAAGAATGGGAATGATGGTTGCCGGAATTGTCACGGTGAGTGAGTTCACAAATGAGCGCCCGATGCCTTCCGAGAACAGCACTGACTGATAGTTCTCGGTGGTAAAGCGTGGTGGTTGGGATGAGATGAAGAAGATGCGCCCGCCGCGCTCGTTGGTGAATGCAACAGGTGATGTGAGTTCATAGGCGCCATCGGCGTTCACTGTGAGATTTGGCCCCCCATCAAGTACGACAGTTGAACCTGCCTTGTTGGCACCTGGTTCCTGCACCTTGGTGCCGAAGGCCGAGACTTTTCCGGAAACGGCGTCCTGACCCTCAAAAAGATTGCCTGAGATGACGAATTTGCCATCCTTTTCAACCTGATCGGCCATGCCCTTCATGCGACCAACCTGATTGCGGTCGGCGCTGGCAAGGGCGGTCCACCAACCGGAGGCGGCAATGTCGTTCTTGTCGCGCAATGATGAGATGAGCAGGCCTGCCGTTGGCAGCGTCCACAGGGTTATGATGATCAGCACCGCAAGATTGAGTGCTATGCGCGAGGGTTCGAGAGAGAATCTTTTCAGCATGTCAATGTCCTCCCTGTTCCTTGTTGGCCTGGCGGATATTCCAGATCATGATGGGCAGAACTGCCAACATGATGATAATGGCAATGGCAGCGCCTCGGCCAAAGTCACCACCGCCCCGGAACATCCAATCGAACATGAGGTTGGCCAACACTTGCGTATTCCACTGGCCGTTGGTCATGGTCAAGACAATGTCAAACACCTTCAGCACGAGAACGGTGATGGTGGTCCACACTACAACGATGGTTCCCATGATTTGCGGTACCATGATGCGGTAGAAAATCTTGAAAGGACCAGCGCCATCAATGGTGGCCGCTTCCAGCGTGTCCTCGGGAATGCCGCGAAGCGCTGCGCCCAGAATTACCGTGGCAAAACCGGTTTGTATCCAGATGAGGATGATCATGAGGAAAAAATTGTTCCAGAAAGGCAGTGAAATCCATACCTGTGGTTCTCCGCCGAAGTAAGTAACGATGGCATTGAGAATACCTATCTGTTCCTGACCTTCGCCGCGATAGTCGTAAACGAATTTCCAAATGACACTTGCACCAACGAACGAGATGGCGAGCGGCAGGAATATCAGCGAGCGGGCAAGGTTGCCCCACCACAGGCGGTCAGTCAGCACCGCGATGATCAAGCCAAACAAAGTGCACGCCGCAGGCACCACAAGCAGCCAAATGAGGTTGTTGAAAATGGATTGCTGGAACTGGGTATCACTGAAAGCCCATGCATAATTGGCCGTTCCCACGAAACTTTCACCTGCCTTGTCGTGGAAAGAAAGCCAGACGGTTTGAATGACGGGAAAGATGAGGTAGACGGAGAGCAACAGCAGGGCGGGTCCAAGAAACAACCAGGGCCTGATGATCGACTGAATTTTCAGGTTGCGGACGGCGTTGGAATCGTTGCTGGCGTCGGCAGAAAAAATCCGGTCGAGCAGCCAGTTCGACCCGTAGAAGTAACCAAAGGCACCACCAACACCCACGATGATGGTAAAAAAGGCATAGAGAATTTGGGCTATCATGGTGTTCACTCCGGCGAAAAGTTGCAAGCACGCAAAATACGCGCTCCGGGCCGGGAGAAACCCGGAGCTTTGTCGTCACAGACTTGAGGGTTAGCGCTTCAAGTTACTTGATGGCGTCCCAGGCTTTTTGGATTTCTGCGCCAGTGTCTGCTGATGACTTTCCACCAACGAAATCCACCATGCCGGTCCAGAAGGCGCCTGCACCAATCTTGCCGGGCATCATATCTGAGCCGTCAAAGCGGAAGGTGGAGGCGGTTGCCATGATGTCGCCCTGCTTGCGGGCGGCGTCGTTGGCGTAAGCTGCCGGATTGACCGTTTTGAGCGGCGTCAGGAAGCCGCCATCGGCCATCCAGATTTCGTGGGTCAGCGGCATCTTCAAATATTCGATGAAGGCGCGGGCTGCCTTTGAATCCTTGGTGATGGTGAAGAGTGTGCCGGCACCGAGAACCGGTTTGCCGAGATCGGCCTTTGCGGCATAGGTCGGGAAGTAGAAGAAGTCGGCATCAACGCCCATCTTGGTGCCTTCGGGGAAGAACGAGGGAATGAACGAGGCCTGATGGTGCATGTAGCATTTGGGCGGGGTTGAGAAGAGACCTTTTGGACTGTCGCGGAAGTCGGTTGAGGCAACGCCTGCCGCACCGCCATCAACATAGGCATCATTCTTGGCGAAGGCGCCAAAAATATCCAAGGCGTTGAGAACTGCCGGATCGGTGAACTTCACTTCGTTGGTCACCCACTTGTCATAAACATCAGGCTTCTGGGTGCGCAGCATGATGTCTTCAATCCAGTCGGTTGCCGGCCAGCCAGTCGCACCGCCTGAACCCAGACCGATGCACCAGGGCTTGCCGCCGTCCTTGACGATTTTGTCGGAAAGGGCGATGAGCTCTTCCATGGTTTTTGGCACTTCATAGCCAGCGTCCTTGAAGTTTTCCGGGCTGTACCAGACGAGGCTTTTCACGTCGGTCTTGTAGGCAAAGCCGAAGAATTGTGGGGCACCTGCCTTGTCCTTGGCGGTGCCGATATCGACCCATGACTGGCCGGCACCGTAGTTTTCGACCATCCATGCCTTGTCAGCATCGGTCAGCGGTGACAGCAGGCCTTTGCTTGCGAGATCGGCAATGAGGCCTGGCTGTGGCAATACCGAAATGTTCGCCGGGCTGCCAGCTTGCGTATCAATAACGACCTGTTGCTCATAGTTTTCCGAGGAAGAATACTTCACGTCAGCCCCTGTGGCTTCACGGAAATAATCGAGAACAACTTGAATATGGGCCTCATCGTCGCCACGCCAGGGTCCGAATATGCTGAGGGTTTCGCCCTTGAGGTCAACCTTCTTGAGATCGTCAAAATTTGCCCAGTGGAACTTGGCATCTTCGCCTGGTTTGTACTTGAGTTCTGCCAGTGCGGGTGTTGCAATGAACATGGCAGCGAGCGCTGCACCCAAAAACAGATTCTTCTTCACG
>JANMPF010000575.1:0-2478 GCA_031369725.1 Rhodobiaceae bacterium
GTACGAGTACCACCGGATTGAATTTATTGAGATTGGGCAGTGCCGAAATGAAATCCACAATATTGGAACGCCGCCAGCGCAATTGTTGGTTGAGGTAATTGCCAATGGTTGCAGGTGCCTTGGTAAAGCAGCGGGCGTTGAAACAAAGCCGCGTCTTGAAACCAGACTCCACCAGTTTGCGGGTGAGGAAGCGGTCTTCGCCATATTTCACCTCATCTCCGAGGAACGAACGCTTTTCCAGGTGGTGATCAACCGCCAGCAGGGCTTCGCGCCGATAAAGTGTCAGACAACCGGAAAGGCACATCACATGGCTGAAGGCATTTTCAAGATTCTTGAGAAACTGGTAACCAATCCAGTATTTGACAGATTGCATGCGCGTCAGCCAGTTTTCATCGGCATTGGATACGAACACGCACCCACCCACGCCATCAGCACCGCTGCTGTGCATGTGCCGAACCAGGTTCTTCAGACAGTTGCCGTCAACAATCACATCCGAGTCGACTGACAGCACCAGCTCTGACCCGGTCCGCAGCACAGCATTCTTGATGCCAAGCCGCTTTCCCATGTTGCGCGGGTTACGGTCAACCCGCATCCAGGAATATTGCTGGGCCACGCCGAGCAAGTGCCCGTAAGTGTCATCCGTTGAACAGTCATCAATGAAAATTGCGGTGAGCCGGTCGCGCGGGTAATCCAGTGCATCAAAGGATGCAGCCGTTTGACGAACGCCAGGCCCTTCGTTGTAGACCGGAACGACAATGGAAACGGTCGGCCAAACATCAGGATCACGGTCAAAGGAAGCAAGCGTCCGCTTGTCGGCAAGGCGCAGGATCGAGCCGAATACATAACGGTTGGTGAAGACAATCAACACCAAAAGCGCAAACAGCCACTCAACTGTAACGAGAGAAAGCATACACAACACAACCCACACGGCCCAAACCAAATCCGGGCCAACCCGCCAATCTATGTCGCAATAATTGCTTTGGCGTTAATGCTTCATTCTTCCACCAAGGAGAATTTTAGTCGTTGAGGGTTCGAATTCCTTAACCTTGCGATGCATTTACCATGAGCTTTCACCACTTCTAAATGCGCCATGCTGTTTGCTGTCCCCACGAATTGCTTCTGGGGAGAAGATCATGAACATGGCGACAGGCAAAACGCAGCAAATTGAACCCGGCTATTTGCGCCTTGTCACCGATTTGCCAATCGAATTTCCAAATCCTGCAACAGCCCGCGTTGCCGTCATTGGGCTGGGTTATGTTGGCTTGCCGCTGACCCTTGGCTTCTCTCTCAATTCCCGTTCAATAGGCTTTGACATCAATGCCCAAAAGATCAGCGAGTTGCGCGATGGCCTTGATTTCACCGGTGAAGTGAAGCCATCCGATCTCAAAAACATCAATGCCGATTTCACCAGCGATCCAAAACAGTTGCATGCGGCAGATGTGATCATCGTGTGTGTGCCCACACCCGTGAACAGCCACAACAAGCCAGACTACGGCCCCTTGATTTCCGCCTCCAAAACCATTGGTGCAAACATAAAGCGCGGCACTTTCGTGGTGTTTGAAAGCACCGTTGACCCCGGCACAACCGAAGATAAATGCTTGCCCGTCATCGAACATGCATCGGGCATGAAGCAGGGCATTGATTTTCATTTGGGTTATTCACCCGAACGCATCAACCCCGGCGACCCGAGCCGCAAATTGGCTGACATCAAGAAAATCGTTGCGGGCTGCAGTGCTGCGGCAACGGATTTTCTTGAAGCGCTTTATTCGCGTGTCGTCAGTGCCGGACTTTTCAAGGCCTCATCCATCCGCGTCGCAGAAGCTGCCAAGATTCTGGAAAACACCCAGCGTGATGTGAACATCGCACTGATGAACCAGATGATGACGCTGTTTGACAAAATGGGCATCCGCTCAAGCGACGTCATCGCAGCGGCAGGTTCCAAGTGGAATTTCCATCACTACCGTCCGGGCCTTGTGGGCGGACACTGCATCGCGGTTGATCCCTATTTCCTCGTTGATGCTGGCCGCCGTCATGGCCTTTCCATGGAATTGGTCGACGCAGCACGCGCCGTGAATGAAAGAACACCCCTCTTCATCGTCGAAAAGCTTGAGGAGCTGCTCGCTGCAAACATGAAGAAACTTAACACGGCACGCGTGCTGGTTCTCGGCCGCAGCTTCAAGGAAGATTGCCCGGATACCCGCAATTCAAAAGCTTTCGCCATGATGGATGCCCTGTGGAACCGTGGCGCGGAGGTCTTCAATTTCGATCCCATAGCCTTCGACGATCACTTCGAAGGCGGGCGCGGCGCAAAAATCATTGATGATCCCTTTGCCGAACGCGAATTCGATGCCATCATCGTTACCCTTTCGCACGCCATCTTCCGTCAGCAGTTCGACAGCAAAACCTTGGCATCGATCTGCAAAAAACATGGCCCCCTGATTGACATGCGTGGAAATTTCGAAACCGAAGAGACCCGCG
>JANMPF010000601.1:0-5935 GCA_031369725.1 Rhodobiaceae bacterium
GACATTGCCATTTGCCATGGCGATTGCCAATAAGGGCTGGAAGAAAGCACTGGCCGATGACGTGCACTTGAAGAACGGCTTGAACGTTGCGCACGGGCACGTGACTTACAAGGCTGTGGCGGATGTTTTGGGCTACGCATATGTGAATGCCGATAAGGTTATTGCCGGTTAAATCATATGGGCTGGGCGCTTGAGGACTTTCGCGCGCGCCATTGCGGCATTGATGCTGACGATACTCATGAGCGTTGCCTTCCCTTCAGGTAGTAATAGATATTGCCCAGTCTGGCGCGCGCATTGCGGCGCAGATTTTCAAGTTTCACGGTAAGGGCAAAACGCGTGGCGCTGATTGATTTGGGGGCAATCATCACATCGGCCATTTCAATGCGGTCGCGCCAGATATTTTCAATCATGGGATGGCCAGCAATGGCGCAGCTATCGATGAGTTTAAGACCCGGTTCGGCAAAGAGCTGTTCGGTAACGTAAAGGATGAGCAAAACACCGGGGGAATGTTTGGCGAAGGCTTCGTCATAGGCGATTTTGACAAGCCATGCCCTATCGCCTTCGACAATGGCATAGGCGCTGGCGATAGCCTTGCCATTCAAAGCCAATTTCCAGAAGCGCAGCTTTCCGCTTGCCGACAATAATTGACAGGCATCAATGAACGCCGCCTGCAAGTTGTTGTCAGCTGCAATGGCTGTTCCGCGTTTGCCTTTCCAGCCCGATGCCTCGAGGGACATGAATTCAGCCGCCCAAGGCCTGCTGTCTTGCGTACACTGGAAGGTAGCCATTTCAGATGTGCCTTGCTCGGCGAGCTTGGTGGTCAAGCGGCGATATTTCTTGCGGCGCTTGCCATCAATATTGTTTTCAAACCACTCTTGAAATGTGCCCCTGGGCCGGAGAACCGCACGCTGCCATTGCCTGAGTATGGAGAACCGTGCATCACGGGTTACGAGATGGTCCCAAAAACGGTCGTTTACATTGATGGCATGCAAGAGCAGCGGGTGCTTCAGGCTGTTGGTGAAGGTGGTGAGGGCTGCCACCGGAAATTCCCTGTCGAGATGGGGAACGCCAATGACTGTAAGGGGTGTAATCCAACTTGACACGAGCCCTGAAAATGGGCCCCGCCGGTCTATGGGCAGCGCAAACAAAAGATCTTTTCCCTGCACCACCACGGCCAATTCAGCGCCGGACAATTTCTTGAGCAGGGGAAGAATCAATTCAGGTGAATTCAGTCCGGCAGGTGTAAGGCTTTGCCCGACGAGCCGTTTCCATGGCAGCAAAATTCCTTCCAAATCCGCCACTTCGCGAATTCGGGTGGTTAACATCATTTGCCAATTTCCAGCTAACATGGCCCACCATTGCAATTGCCGCGCCACATTAATGGGGAGCTGCTAATGTGCTGTGGAGGATTTAGCTAAAATTTTCAAAGCACTGATTTGAAAAGAAAAAGACCGATCAATGACCGGCCTTGAACTGTCAGACGAAAAAATTGCCTAAGCGTCAACCTTAACATCAAGAACCTGGCGGCCGCGATACATGCCGGTTTTGAGGTCAATATGGTGCGGGCGGCGAAGTTCGCCGGATTTCTTGTCTTCGATCCAGGTGATGGTTTGCATCTTTTGGCCAGAGCGGCGCATGCCGATACGGCTTTTAGACATTTTTCTGCGTGGAACGGCCATTTCAAAACTCCATATAAGGCGGGTTTCCCCACCACAGTTGGGCGGTGTATAGCCAAGGTCAGGGGTCAATACAAGTGAGATAGGAGTCCATGCCAGTCATTCTTCCAAGAATGCGATTGGCGATGAAATTCACCCGTTTTGAGGGCTTTCCCGCTTTGCGTTTGATGGGATTTGGCAAAACTGCCGCCAAGAGGGCAGCTTCGCGCCGGGAAAGCTTGGAAACGGGTTTATGAAAATGAAATTCTGAAGCAGCCTCAGCGCCGTAGACCCCGGGGGCCCATTCCACGATATTCAGGTAAACCTCAATCATCCGGCGTTTTGACCAGACGAAGTCCATCCAGTAAGCCATTGGAATTTCCAGGCCTTTTCTGATGAAGTTGCGGCCATCCCAGAGAAACAGGTTCTTTGCGGTTTGCATGGAAATGGTGCTGGCACCCCTGATCGGCCCTTCATCATCATCAAAAACATCATCAATCACACCCTGAAATTCCACCCAATCCACGCCATTATGCTCACAGAAGCGGGCATCTTCCGAGGTGATTACGGCGCGCGGAAGATAGGGCGACATGTTGTCAATGCCCACCCAATCCTTGGAAATTCCGTTGCCGGTAAACAGCCGGAGAATCATCAAATTGGAAAAGGGTGGCGGCACAACGGTATAAACCAGCGTCATGACGATGGGCCAAGCGATGACAATGCCCAGTCCATAGACGAGCCAGCGCTGCCACGGCTTTAACCGATCAAGATATCGTTTCTGCCTCAAAATGAAGCCTGATTGAGTTTCAAGTGTCATAACGTTACAAACAAGTCTTAACACACGGGTTCGGTCTTGACGTCAACACAAGAAACTCATTTTGAAACGGCCTTGCGCAACGCGGCACGGGCAACTGATTCCATTTTGGAGCAGTTGCTGGCGTCCGGTGCTTCGTCACGGCTGCTCCATGCCATGCGCTATTCGGCCATCGGGGCGGGCAAGCGCTTGCGGCCATTTCTGGTTATGGAATCAGCAAAACTATTCAATGTGGGCGGTGCCTTGCGGGTGGGGGCTGCCTTGGAATGCGTGCATTGCTATTCGCTGGTGCATGACGATTTGCCCGCCATGGATGATGATGACCTGCGGCGCGGAAAACCAACCACCCACAAGAAGTTTGATGAAGCAACGGCCATTCTGGCTGGCGATTCGCTGCTCACGCTGGCGTTTGAAATTCTGGCTGCACCCGAAACCCATGCCGATGCCAATGTCCGAAGCGAACTCATTTTGGAGCTAGCCAAAGCTTCCGGCAAAGACGGAATGGCTGGCGGGCAAATGCTTGACATGGAAGCGGATGCCAGCACGCTTGAACAGATCATGCGCATCCAAAACCACAAGACAGGTGCCCTCTTCCGCTTTGCCTGCGAGGCGGGTGCCATACTCGCCGGCGCTGACCGTTCCCCGCTTCGCCGCTATGCTGATGATATTGGTCTGGCGTTTCAAATCACCGATGATCTGCTTGACCTCGAATCAACGCAAGAAAAATTGGGCAAAGCAACCCAAAAAGACACCGTGAAGGGCAAAGCCACAATCGCGTCGCTCATGGGCCGTGACGCGGCGCGCAACAAAGCCCAGGACCTCGTAGGCTCTGCCGTTGCCGCGTTACAGCCTTATGGTGATGCGGCGGATACATTGCGGGCGGCCGCGCGTTTCATAGTTTTGCGGAAAACATGATGCGCCTTGCCGCTGATCATCCCCAGCGGTTCTTCACGTAGGTCTCGACAATGTCCTTGAACTGCCGGGAAATGTCGGTGCCCTTGAGGGTGGCGGTTTTTTTGCCATCGATGTAGACCGGAGCGGTCGGCAATTCACCGCTACCCGGCAATGAAATGCCGATATCTGCGTGTTTGGATTCACCGGGGCCGTTGACGATGCAGCCCATGACGGCGAGCGACAGGTTTTCAAATCCTGGATAGTCTTTCCGCCAATCCTCCATGCGGTCGCGCACATAGAACTGGATATCCTGGGCGAGTTCCTGAAATACGGTTGAGGTGGTGCGGCCGCACCCCGGACACGCGATCACCATGGGAGCAAAAGCACGAAGCCCCATGGTTTGCAGAATTTCCTGGGCGACGATCACTTCACGGGTGCGGTCACCACCGGGTTCGGGGGTCAAGGAAATACGAATGGTGTCGCCAATGCCTTCCTGCAAGAGCACGCCGAGTGCCGCGGTTGAGGCGACAATTCCTTTCGATCCCATGCCAGCTTCGGTTAATCCCAAATGCAGCGCGTGCTGGCAGCGCTTGGCGAGCAGGCGATAGACAGCAATCAGATCCTGCACTTCGGAACATTTTGCCGAGATGATGATTTGACTGGCGCCAAGCCCAAGCTCTTCAGCCCGGGCGGCAGACAGCACGCCTGACTGCACCACGGCCTCGTGCATCACGGCGCGCGCGTCAATCGGGTTTGCCCGCTGGTGATTCCGGTCCATCAACGCGGTGAGCAGCGCCTGGTCGAGCGAACCCCAGTTCACACCGATGCGCACTGGCCGGTTGAACTTCAATGCCGTATCAATCATGCTGGAAAAATTGCGGTCCTGCTTTTCCTTGAAGCCCACATTGCCGGGATTGATGCGGTATTTGGCCAGTGCCTCAGCACAGGCGGGGTGGTCATTGAGCAGTGTGTGGCCGTTATAGTGGAAATCGCCGACCAGCGGCACGGACACCCCCATTTGGTCCAGGCGGTTGCGAATATGGGGAACGGCTTTGGCGGCGTCATCCTTATCGACTGTTATGCGCACGAGTTCCGAGCCGGCTTTGGCAAGGGCTGCGGTTTGTTGGGCGGTGGCCTCAATATCGGCGGTATCGGTGTTGGTCATGGACTGCACAACAATGGGTGCACCACCTCCCACCTGAACCTTGCCAACCATGACGCCTACCGATTGACGCCGTGTTTCAATTGCCGAATAGCTCATGGGTGATCCTTTGCCCCTTAACTGGCCTGTGGAACGAGCAACGTCAAGGCGAAGAAGCAGCTGGCGGCCAGAACCACGCAAGGGCCGGATGCACCACCCAGGAAAGCCGAGGCAACAAGGCCGCCCAGCACCGAAAGCCCGGCAATGCTTGCCGCGATAAATGCCATGCGTTCGGGCGTTGTCGCCATCCGGCGGGCGGCAGCGGCGGGAATGACCATGAGTGCCGTAATCAGGAGGAGTCCCACGATTTTCATGGCGATGGCAGTCATCACGGCGATGAGCAGGATAAAGCCGAGTTCCACCTGCTCCACCTTCACGCCTTCGGCCCTTGCCAATTCTTCATGCACTGATGTTGCAATGAGATCACGCCACATAAAACCAAGGCTGAACACTACGAGGCCAGCGCCAAGCCACACGGCTATCACATCGCGCGTGGAAACGGTGAGCACATCGCCAAACAGGATATCCATGTGATCGGACGCAGCACCAGTCGCCAGGCCCACAACAATGAGACCCAGCGCCAACGCCGTGTGGGAGAGAACGCCGAGCAACGTATCCGTGGCAAGCCCCTGCTGGCGGCGGAGTGCCAGCAAAAGCAACGCCAGGACGCTGGCTGTAGCAATGGCCCCGAGTGTGATGTTGAAATTGAGCAGTAATCCCAGCCCCACGCCCAGCAGGCCGGAATGGGCGAGAGACTCGCCGAAATACGCCATGCGGCGCCAGACGATGAAACATCCCACCGGTCCGGAGACGAGGGCAACGGCCAAGCCTGCAAGCAGGCCACGCTGAAAGAAGGGCTCGGTGAGAATCGAGGTCATGGCTGTCTCCGCTCGATCTCTTTCCACCTATTCGTCATTCCCGCGTATGCCGGAATCCCCCAAACGTCCATGGGATTCCGGCATACGCCGGAATGACGGAAACGGTGGGAATGGCGGCTGAGGTTGCGATGTGGGTGGGAAAAGAGCGACATTTCAGTGCTTATGTTCATGGAGGTGGTGGGCATGGTGGTCGTGGGGTTCATGATCGTGATCGTGGTGGTGGGCGTAGGCTGCAATCATGCGGGCAGCCGACGGGCCGAAGAGCTTGGCAAATTCGGGGTCCTGCTGCACTTTTTCGGGACCGCCTTCACAACACACATGGCCATTGAGACACACCACATGATCACTCTCAGCCATCACCATGTGCAGGTCGTGGCTCACCATGAGAATGCCGCAGCCGTGGCTTTTGCGAATGTTGGAAATCAGTTCGTAAAGTTTCATCTCGCCAAAGAAATCCACGGCTTGCACGGGCTCATCGAGCACCAGCAAATCG
>JANMPF010000531.1:0-11909 GCA_031369725.1 Rhodobiaceae bacterium
GCCCTGATCGCTGCATTCTTTGGAGCGGAAAAAATCAGGTTGCCAACCATCGTTGGCCTTGTCATTTCATTTGCCGGAACCTTGTACCTGTTCAGTGGCGACAAGTCGGTTGGCACGGCCCACGTGAATTTGATCATCGGCGCGCTGATGATCTTCGTCAGCGGATTCTTCTGGGCAATCTATGTGATTTTCTGTGCGCCGCTCATCCGTACCTATGGCTCGTTCAAAATTGCGGCCCTGTCAAACATCCTTGCGGCTGTGCCGGCACTTGCGTTTGCCTCAAGCAGCACGGTTGCCACCATCAAAAACCTTGATGCCAGCGCCATTGGCTCACTGGCCTACCTCACATTGGCGGGCACCCTGCTGACGGTCAGCACGTGGAATTTTGCCACAGCACGGCTCAAGCCCACAACGGTTGGCGCAGCGCTCTATCTCATTCCCATTCTCGCAATCGCTGCAGGTGCCATGCTGCTGGGCGAGGCTATCACCACAACCATGCTGATTGCCGGCGGCATTATCCTGCTGGGTGTTGCGCTTGCGCAATTTGGCGCGGGCGACCGACCCGCCATGAGCCTTGGGGCTTTGGCTGCCGTTCTGTTTGCGGTCACGCTGTGGGGCATGGTTCCGGTGATCACGCGGTTCCTGGTGCTTGGCATCGCACCGCAGACGGTGATGATCTTGCGGGTATTTCCTGCCGGCATCGTTGGACTGTGCATGGCGATCTATTTGGGCATCAGCCCCATGCCGTGGCAGGCATGGCTGCGGATCTCGATTGCCGCGTTGCTGGGCAATGTGGGCTACCACGTTCTGGCGGTTTTCGGTGCGCAATATATTCCGGCAAGCTGGATGGGCATGCTGTTTGGCCTGGAACCAGTCTTCATTGCGTTATTTGCCGTTGTCATTGCCGGTGACAGGCTCACCATGTGGCTGGTTGCGGGAATGGTTCTTGCACTTGCGGGAACTGCAACGCTGATGCTTGGCAATGTGTTTGCGCCAGCAAAGGATGTGGGGCTCCTGGGTTTGGTATTGGTGACCATTTCAACCATGGGCTGGGGTATCTACACAGTTTTGGTTCAGCCCGTCTCGAAAGCCTACGGCTCCAGCCAGATTGCCGGCATAACGCTTGGCATTTCGGCCTTTCCCATGCTGCTGTTTGTGTCGCCGGAATTTTCCACGTCACTACAGCAGATCAATGGTTTCCAGTGGGCAGTCATCGCCTTCCTGGTGACTTTCTGCACGTTTTTCTGCACCATCGCCTGGAACTATGCACTTGGGCACATGGACAGTGCGCTGGCTGGCATGTTTCTCTACATTCAGCCCATTGTGGCGGCCATCGGCGGGATTATCCTGTTGGGCGAGCATTTGAGCGTCACGCTCGTTGCGGGTGGTTTTCTGATCATAACAGGGGTTGCGGTTTCGCAATTCGGACCCGCCTTGCGGGGAAAACCAAAAGAAATTATGGCTTGACTTTTTAGGAAAGAATTTCTATATCATGATAATGGAAACAACGCAAAGACAGGTTCCCTGGTATTTCACTCCCGCAGTGGTGATCGTCGCAGGCTGCCTTGTGGCAATCGTGAATTTCGGGGTGCGCTCCAGCTTCGGGCTATTTACCGCCCCCATTTCCGAGGCGCACGCCTGGCCGCGTGAAATCTTTTCTTTCGGTCTTGCCTTGCAAAATCTCCTGTGGGGCATTGCCACACCTCTCGCTGGCGCCCTGGCCGACCGCTATGGTGCGGCACGGGTGATCATGGTTGGTGCCATCACCTATGCCGTCGGCACTTGTCTCATGGCTATCGCTGATACGCCGTTGCTGTTCCACCTGAGTGCCGGCATCAT
Organism: Rhodobiaceae bacterium; assembly: GCA_031369725.1. Classification (GTDB taxonomy): domain Bacteria; phylum Pseudomonadota; class Alphaproteobacteria; order Rhizobiales; family Aestuariivirgaceae; genus Aestuariivirga. Next base: position 1,840 of record JANMPF010000531.1, read on the forward strand.
GGTGGGCATTGGCGTTGCCATGTCTTCTTTCGGCATCGTGATGGCTGCATTGGCACGCATTGTGCCACCGGAAAAACGCTCTTGGGCATTCGGCATTGCAACCGCTTCTGGTTCGCTTGGACAATTTATTTTCGCACCACTCGGTGCTGCACTGATTTCAGCCTATGGCTGGCAGAATGCTCTGATGATCCTGGGTGCCAGCACCCTTCTCATCGTGATTTTCGCGGTGCCATTGCTGGTGCAGAACTCTTCTGCCACGCAGTTGAATAAGGACGAAGCGGATATCACGATGCGGCAGGCCATAGGCGGTGCCTTTGGCCATCGTTCCTATGTGATGCTGGTTGCCGGTTTCTTTGTGTGTGGTTTCCAGCTTGCCTTCATCACTGTACACTTGCCACCCTATTTGGCGGAACATGGCATTGCCAAAGAGTTTGCCGGCATCGCCATGGGTGCTATCGGACTGTTCAATGTGCTTGGCTCCTACACTTCCGGCATTATTGGCGGGAAATTCCAGAAGCGCATTCCGTTGAGTGTGATTTATGTCTTGCGCTCGCTCTCCATCATCGGTTTCATCATGCTTCCGATTACGACCACGACCACACTCATATTCACCGCCACTATGGGCTTTTTGTGGCTATCAACCGTGCCACTCACCATGGGGCTGGTGACCGTCATGTTCGGCACGCGCTATATGGCAACACTTTATGGCTTTGTGTTCTTGAGCCATCAGATTGGCTCATTCTTCGGCGTGTGGCTGGGCGGCAGGCTTTATGACATGTATGGGAATTATGACGTTGTGTGGTGGCTGAGCATTGCTCTTGGGTTTTGTGCGGCATTGGTCAATCTGCCCATCAAGGAAACCCGCGCGCCAAAATTTGCCGCGGCTTGAGCGCCATGGGCTGGCCCGGTCACCGCTTGGCGATCACACTGTTCGTGACAGTGATCGTGGCGTGGATTGCCGTCATGGCGGTTCTCATGCGGCGCTCCTCATTGCCGCCACAAGCCAGCGGCCCGATGCTTGCGGTATTTGAACCCGGCACGCCGAATGACGATATTTTTGCCAAACTCACATTTGCGGGCGCCAGGCCGGTGCGGCAAACGGCATTTGCGTTTATCTGGGTCGTAGCTGGCAATGAGCCGGGGTTGGCCGGGCGGCTTGCGGCACAAGGCGCCATTGGCACTTATCGTGAATTGCCGTTAAATCCATCCATTGCGGGGTGCTTTGCACTTGCCGATGCCAAGATTGCGGAATATGCGGGGTTATGAGAACGTTTAGTGTTGGGAATGCTGCGTCATGAATATTCAAATTCGCGTCAATGAAGCGATTGAAGAATTGAAGGCGAATGTTTCCGTGCCCTTCAACAGAGCCCATGCAATGCCAAAATCGGTCTATACCTCGGAAGATTTTGCAGCCGAGGAAATTGAACAAATTTTCAGCAAGGAATGGTTCTGCGTTGGCCGCGCAGCTGCGCTGGCCAACCCAGGTGACTACGTAACACTGGAACTCGCCAACCAGCCCATCATGGTTATTCGCGGCAAGGACGGCGTGCTTCACGCGCAATCCAATGTGTGTTTGCACCGCATGTCCATTTTGCTGAAGGGCAGCGGCAATGTGAAAGGCATTGTGTGCCCCTATCACGGCTGGAGCTACAATACGGATGGGGTTTTGCGGGCGGCACCGGCGATGAAACTCAATGAGGGTTTCTGCAAGGAGGACTACCGCCTGCCGCAGATCCGTTGTGAAGAATGGTTGGGCTGGGTGATGGTGACGCTGAACCCTGATGCAGTCAGCCCTCACACAAAACTAGCCGATGTTGAATCGCTGATCGGCGACTATGGGATGGAAAATTACGTCGAGAATTTCAACGAGCAGTTCGTTTGGAATACCAACTGGAAAGTACTCGCTGAAAATTTCATGGAAAGCTACCACCTGCCGGTGTGCCACGCAAAGACCATCGGCGGATTATCAAAGCTGGATGAAATGGTCTGTCCACCCGGTTTTCCCACTTTCAATTATCACACCATCCTGAAGGACGACCAGTTGAAGATTGCCCTGGCGCACCCCACCAACACCCGCATGGTGGGCGAGCGGCGGCGCATGACCTATCTGCTGGCGATTTATCCAAGCCTGCTCATTACGCTCACCCCGGGATACTTCTGGTACCTGTCGCTGCATCCCAAGGGTGCGGGCCAGGTTCAGGTGAATTTTGGCGGCGGCCTTGCACCGGAATTCGCTCAAGACCCGGATTCGCGGAAGCATTTCGCACATCTTAAAACTTTACTGGATGAGGTGAATGTTGAGGACAAGGGTTGCACCGAGCGGGTTTACCGGGGCTTGTGTTCGGACATGGCAAAGCCCGGCCACCTCTCGCATCTTGAACGGCCCAATTATGACTTCGCCACCTATATTGCCTCAATGTTGAAGTCTTGATGCCGCAACTCGCGCAAGTGATGGCAGAAATCTCCGCCGAGGTGGCAGCAATTCCCAACCGAGGCAGGGTTGCCGACTATATCCCGGAACTTGCCAAAATTGACCCTGCCGGCTTTGCCATGGTTGCAGCCACCAATGATGGCCGTATTCACAGTGTTGGCCAAGCCGAGCATCTGTTTTCCATTCAAAGTGTTTCGAAAGTTTTCACGCTGACACTGGCACTGGGCATTCATGGCAACGCCATTTGGAAACGCGTGGGGCGCGAACCTTCGGGTAGCGCCTTCAACTCCATCGTGCTGCTTGAACATGAACACGGAATCCCCCGCAATCCTTTCATAAATGCTGGTGCCATTGCAATCACCGACATGGTTTCAGCGGGCCACGCGCCACGCGAAACCATTGGCGAAATTTTGCGCTTCATCCAGTTTCTAAGCGGCGATGAAACAATTGTCATTGATGAAGCCGTGGCAAAATCAGAAAGTGCGACGGGCCACCGCAATTTTGCGCTGGCTCATTACATGAAGTCTTACGGCAATCTCACTGGCACGGTTGAAAAGACCTTGGGCGTCTATTTTCACCACTGTGCAATTGCCATGAATTGCACACAGCTTGCCATGGCCGGGCGGTTTTTGGCGCGGGGCGGAAGGCATCCCGATACGGGCAGGCAAGTCATTTCTGCTGAGCGGGCGCGGCGGGTGAATGCGCTGATGCTTACATGCGGTCATTATGATGGCTCCGGCGATTTTGCATTTCGCGTGGGCGTGCCCGCCAAGAGCGGCATAGGTGGCGGCATTTTGGCAATTGTTCCCGGTGTTGCCTCTGTCGCCGTATGGTCGCCAGGCTTGAATGAGTATGGCAACTCGCAGCTTGGCACCCTCGCACTGGAAAGGCTGGCGGACGCCATGGGATGGTCAGTGTTCAATCCGCGGAACTAAGGCTTACACCACCCTACCCGTCATTCCGGCAAAAGCCGGAATGACGCATTCCGGCAAAAGCCGGAATGATGCAATTGTGAAAACCAGCTGTAGCCAATTAACGGGAGTAGTATTCCACCACGTAGTTTGGTTCCATCTGCACGGGATATGGAACGTCGGTCAAGGCCGGCACACGAATGAGTTTCGCGGTCATCGCCTTGTAATCGACTTCCACGTAATCGGGTACATCACGCTCGGCCAGTTGAACGGCCTCGAGAACAACTGCAAGTTCCTTGGACTTGTCGGTGAGTTCCAATGCGTCTCCAGCCTTGATGCGCATGGAAGGAATGGTGACACGGCGGCCGTTTACCTTCACGTGGCCGTGGCTCACGAACTGGCGGGCGGCGAACATGGTGGGCACGAACTTGGCGCGGTAAACGATTGCGTCCAGGCGGCGCTCCAACAGGCCGATGAGATTTTCAGAGGTATCGCCCTTCATGCGCGAGGCTTCTTCGTATACCTTGGAGAACTGGCGCTCGGAAATATTGGCGTAGTAGCCCTTGAGCTTCTGCTTGGCCTTGAGCTGAATGCCGAAGTCGGACATTTTGCCCTTGCGGCGCTGGCCGTGCTGGCCGGGGCCATACTCGCGCTTGTTTACCGGGCTCTTGGGGCGACCCCAGATATTTTCGCCCATGCGGCGATCAATTTTGTGTTTAGCGGGCTGACGCTTTGTCATTTACGGTTCTCCATAACCATTTCAGTTGGAACCCACCCTCCTCTTCTGGTCTCCCAGCCGACAGAGCCCTTCAGGGCTCACGGGTAAGCAATGGGCGGCTTCTAGCGGAGCAAAAGGCCAGTGTCAAACCGGCAAATCAATGAACTGGTGCTGGGGGAAACCCATGGATGCATAAGCTGCAAGGGATTCAGAAGCACTGCCCCGGGCAGACGTCAGAAGCACGGTATTTGGAGGTGGAACGGAAGGATCGGGGCCTTTCAGGGTAGTCCCCACCAGCACATCGCCCACGCGGCGGGCTATGGCTGGGGCGGGGTCAAGATAGGTGACTTCCCATGGGGCAACCTGCTTCATTTCTTCAACCAAAAGCGGGTAGTGGGTGCAGCCGAGGACGACGACATCTGTTCTCTTGCCTTCCCGCGTTCTGAACACGGGGGCGATTTCCTGGCGCAGTTCCTCCAAATCGGGGGCATGGCCTTTAAGTTTCTGTTCCGCAATCTCGGCTAACCGTCTGGCACCATGCAATAAAACCTTGCAGTGGAAGGCGTAGGTATGGATCAGGGTGTGGGTGTATTCACGGCTTACGGTGCCGGGGGTGGCGAGCACGCCGATGACGTTGGACCTGGTGAGCGAGGCGGCGGGCTTGATGGCGGGCACGGTTCCCACGAAGGGGATATGGTATTTTTCGCGCAGCGCCACCATGGCGAGGGTGGAGGCCGTATTGCAGGCAATCACCACGATGTCAGGCCTTGCCTTTTCGATAAGTGCGCCGATCACATGCACGATGCGGGCAACCAGAGCCTCTTCCTTCCACGCGCCATAGGGAAAGCCGGCATTGTCGGCAGAATAAATAAGATGGGCATCGGGCAATTGGGTGCGCACGCAAGAAGCAACGGTTAGCCCGCCCATGCCGGAATCAAACAGGAGAATGCGGGGTGGGCTCATTCTTCTGGGGCTTTGCGCTTGAGATGCGTCCGCGTGAGGGAAGAGACCATGCCGCGTAACGAGCGAATTTCCTGCTCGGTCAACTGGGCTCTTGCAAACAAGTTGCGGATATTCAAAAGCATGGTTGGCTTTTTCTTTTCGGTCTTGAAAAACCCGGCATCATCCAATTCCCGTTCGAGATGATCAAAGAAACCATACAGCTCTTGCTTGGTGGCAAGCCGTGTATCGGGCGTTTGCAGGCCCGGACCTGTTAAAGCTGCCAATTCTGGCGATTGTTGGCCAAGGGTCTTGGCGTGTACCTTGAACCACTCGTAACCCATGAGAAGTACTGCCTGCGCAATGTTGATGGAGGCAAAGGCAGGGTTTACGGGTGCGGTTACAATCACATCCGCCAATGACACCTCGTCATTGCTGAGGCCCCAGCGCTCACGCCCGAACAGCAAGGCAACGCGTTCGCCGCGCCCTATCCTGCCCCGCATGTCATCGCCTGCCTGTTCCGGCGTGATGACTTCCTTGATCATGTCACGGGGGCGAGCAGTTGTCGCATAGACGTAGTTCATGTCCTTCAATGACGAGGCCACATCGGCATAGACCTTTGCACTATCCAAAATCCAGTGGGCACCGGAGGATGCCGTTGTCGCCTTCTCGTTCGGCCATCCATCTCTTGGGGCAACAAGGCGGAGTTCATGCAAACCGAAATTGGCCATGGCGCGCGCCGCCGTTCCTATGTTCTCACCCAATTGCGGGTGCGCCAGCACCACGAGGGGTGCGGGACCCAAAACCTGATTCTGCGTTTTGTCGGTGCCGGCCATGGACTTGGCAATAGCTCAGGCCCGAGGGTTTCGAAAGTGCATTTGCGACCAAATATTATAATCATTCTAAACAATTGAATTTCTTGCTCTTTTGCAGAAAGTTAAGTTGACATTGGTGGCTGCAGCCATTATCCGAGTTTTTTAGTCGGATTATTACACTGGAATTGGAGTTCAAAAAATGCTGTCGCGTTATTTCCCCGCCCTGATACTTGGTTTCACAGTCGCTGTCGGTGCAGCTTTGCCGGTGCGGGCAGACGACGTTGTGACCTATGAAACCACGCTCAAAGGCAACGGGTTCACGGTTGCAGAAATCAAAGTGCCGGCTGGCAAGCCGTTTATGATCAAGATGATCAATACCAATGCAGCACCCGCCGAACTTGAAGCCAAGGAGCTCAAGATTGAAAAGGTTGCAGCTGGAAATTCAACCATTGTGGTGCGCGTAAAGGCGATGGAGCCCGGCAAATATCTTTTCGTCGATGAATATCAGGAAGATGTTGCCAAAGGTTATGTGATCGTCGAATAAGACCCCCACCATGATAGGCGCGCTCATCATCGTATTCCGCGAAGTTATTGAAGCGGGTCTCATTGTCGGCATTGTGCTTGCTGCAACCCAAACCGTGCCTGGCAGTCGTCAATGGGTTTTCATGGGAGTGCTTGCCGGCATTCTGGGAAGCTGCCTTGTGGCAGCGTTTACGGGCACCCTTGCCCAGGCCTTCAATGGTTTTGGCCAGGAAATTTTCAATGCGGCAATTCTTGCAACCGCCGTTGTCATGCTCACATGGCACAATGTGTGGATGGCACGCCACGGCCGCGAACTTGTTGGTGAATTGAAGCAGGCCGGACGCGAAGTGCTTGAGGGCCGCAAGACATTGCTTGCGCTTGCCATCGTTGTGGGCACAGCGGTGTTGCGCGAGGGCTCCGAGGTTGTGCTGTTTCTTTATGGGGTGGCAATCAGCGATGGTGGGTCGGCACTCAGCATCATATCAGGCGGGCTGTTTGGGCTGGTACTCGGGGCTCTCGTCTCGGGCCTCACTTACTTCGGCTTGCTCAACATTCCCACCCGCTACCTGTTTAGCGTCACCAGTGGGCTCATCGCATTGCTTGCGGCCGGCATGGCGGCACAGTCAGTCTCGTTCCTCGAACAGGCAGGCCTTGTTGAGATTTTGAGCAACACGGTGTGGGATACCTCCACCATTGTTTCTGAAAAGAGCATTGCCGGGCGCATCCTGCACACGCTGATTGGCTATAGCGATCAGCCTACCGTGCTCCAATTCATGGTTTATTTGGGTACTCTCCTCGCAATTTACGTGGCAACCAAAATTGCAAGCCGAACAGGCTTGGCTTCCGCCGGATTGGGGCGCTAGTTCTTCCCATCCAGCTTTCGCGCGTTTTTCAAATCCGGGAACCAGCGGGACCAAAGGAAGGCGACTGCCGTTGTTCCAGCGCCGCCGACGACCACGGCTGTTACCGCACCCAGCCACGCTGCCACGACACCGGCACGGAATTCACCCAGTTCATTTGAGGCGCCGATGAAGACGCGGTTTACCGCGGTGACACGGCCACGCACATTGTCGGGTGTCCAAAGTTGCATAAGGGTTTCACGGACATAGACACTCACCATGTCGCAGGCCCCCATGAGGGCGAGAGCTGTGATTGACAATGGCACGGATTTTGACACGCCGAAGACAATGGTGAACAGGCCGAAGGCGGCGACAAACAGGAATAGAATGACGCCTGCCTTGTCCTTGATGGGGAATTTGGCGAGCCATGCCGCCATGGCAATTGCGCCAATGCCTGGCCCTGCACGCAACAGCCCGAGGCCCCAAGGGCCAACCTCGAGTCTATCGCGGGCGTAGATGGGCAGAAGTGCTACGGCACCGCCCAACAGTACGGCGAAAAGATCCAGCGAGATGGCACCAAAAACGATTTGCTCGGACTTGATGAATTTGAATCCGGCAAGCAGCGTTGCAAAATTGGTTTCCGCCGCGTGGTTTTCCTGCGGCACCGTGCCGATGAGCACAACACAGACGATTGCCAGCAGCATCAATACAACTGCAACGCCATAGGCCACGGTGCCGGAAATGCCGTAGAGAAGGCCGCCTGCCACCGGGCCTGTTATCGTTGTGGTTTGCCACATCATGGACCCCAGCGAAATGCCATGGGCGAGCGCCTGCTTGGGCAGCAGATTGGGTGCCAAGGCATCTGCCGCCGGATTCATGAAGGCGCGCGCCGTGCCGAACCCTGCCAGAATGACAAACATGGGCCAGATATTCTTGAAAGCAGACCAGGTGAACACGAGCAGGCCCAGCGCGCAGGCAACTTCAAGCATGAGGCAAATGCCGATGATCAGGCGGCGATTAAACTTGTCGGCGATAAGACCCGTTACCAGCACCAATAGAAGTGCCGGGAGGAATTGTGCCAACCCCACGAAGCCAAGATTGAGGGGGCTGCGGGTGAGATCATAGACCTGCCAACCCACCGACACCGACATGATTTGAACGGCAAAGCCAGCAAAACCCAAGGCAGCTAGATAAAAGACATAAGGGCGTTGATGGAGGGCGTTGGGCGACAGCGTCATGACCTGTTGGTGCCATGAAGTGGCGCACCGTGTCAAAAGTTAATCGAGGTTTCATGGGTAGTCTCTCGCCAAATGTAGGGGTTGGACGCGATCAATCTCGCCTGCTATAGCAGCGCCAAATTCAAACTCCTGCATGAGGCAAATCAGATGACCAAGATTAAAGTCGCCAATCCCGTTGTGGAACTTGATGGCGATGAGATGACGCGCATCATTTGGGACATGATCAAGAAAAAGCTTGTTCAACCCTATCTTGATATTGATTTGCATTACTACGACCTTTCAGTGAAAAACCGCGATGCCACCAATGACCAGGTAACCATCGACTCGGCCAACGCCATCAAGAAATACGGTGTGGGCGTGAAGTGCGCCACCATCACGCCGGACGAGGCAAGGGTGAGGGAATTCGGCCTCAAGCAAATGTGGAAATCACCGAACGGCACCATTCGCAATATTCTGGGTGGCGTGATTTTCCGGGAGCCCATCATTTGCAAAAACGTGCCACGTCTGGTTCCGGGCTGGACCAAACCCATTATCATTGGCCGCCACGCCTATGGTGACCAATACCGTGCCACCGACTTCACCTTCCCGGGCACGGGCACCTTGACAATCAAATTTGTGGGCGATGACGGCAAGGTGATTGAGAAGGAAGTGTTCAAGGCCCCAGGTGCAGGCGTGGCCATGGCCATGTATAACCTTGATGACTCAATCAAGGAATTTGCACGTGCCAGCTTGAACTACGGCTTGCTCCGCAAATATCCGGTCTATCTTTCAACCAAGAACACCATTTTGAAGGCCTATGATGGCCGCTTCAAGGATATTTTCCAGGCAATTTATGAAGCTGAATTCAAGGCTGATTTTGACAAGGCGGGTATTACCTATGAGCACCGCCTGATTGACGACATGGTGGCTTCGGCGATGAAGTGGACGGGTGGTTATGTCTGGGCGTGCAAAAACTATGACGGCGACGTGCAGTCTGACCTTGTGGCGCAAGGATATGGTTCGCTTGGCCTTATGACATCCGTATTGATGACGCCTGACGGCAAAACGGTTGAAGCAGAAGCTGCCCATGGCACGGTAACACGGCATTACCGGCTGCACCAAGAAGGCAAACAGACTTCCACCAATTCAGCCGCATCCATATTTGCGTGGACTGGCGGGTTGAAGCATCGCGCCAAACTTGACGACAACGCACCGCTTGCGAAGTTTGCCGATACACTTGAGAAAGTGACAGTTGCAACTATCGAAGAAGGCAGCATGACGAAGGATTTGGCGGTGCTCGTTGGACCGGAACAAAGCTGGCTTTCCACTGAAGGCTTCATCGATGCAATCGACAAAAACCTACAGAAGGCAATGCATTAGCCGTTTAGCCGCCTACTCCACCATATCGCGTACGCTCGGCAGATCCACGGGCTTCATTGGAAAAAACAAAAATCAAATTCTCATCCTTGATAAAAAGCGAGGGCGGCAACACATCGAGGATTTGCAATGACGCATGGATTTCTCTCCCCAGAGCAAAACACTGAATCCATCAGGCAGCCAGTGTCTCCAAGCGATCCAGCAAGACCAGAGGATCGAATGGCTTGTTCAGAATTCCAGTCACAATTACATCATCAAACATCGCAAGTTCCTTGCTGTGCTCACTTGCATTGCCCGTGAT
>JANMPF010000075.1:0-4225 GCA_031369725.1 Rhodobiaceae bacterium
GAGGAGTGAACCAATTGCGGCAAAGGCTTCTGCGGCTTTGGTGCCATCGGGCCCACCAGCCTGAGCCAAATCCGGCCTGCCACCACCGCCCTTGCCGCCGAGTGCGACTGAACCAGCGCGCACCAGATCAACGGCGCTGAACGTCGACGTGAGATCTGCGGAGACACCCACATAGAGGCTGGCTTTACCTTCCGCATTGGTGCTGAGAAGTGCCACAACGCCGGACCCGAGAACCGCCTTATTCTCGTCAACGAGGCCTTTGAGGGTTTTGGAATCCATGTCGCCCAATACGCGCGTCATGAATTTGATGCCGTTCACGACTTGCACATCGGCGTCAACTCCTGCCGCACCACCGCCCATTGCCAAAGCCCTTTTTGCTTCGGCCAAATCGCGCTCCAGCTTGCGGCGTTCGTCCACCAGGATTTCAATGCGGGAAACAAGATCAGCTGGCGAAGTTTTTAGCACTGCCGCCGCCGCTGCTACACGCTTGTCCTGCAAATCGAGATATTCACGCGCGGCAGAACCCGCCAAGGCTTCCATGCGGCGCACACCGGCGGCCGAACCACTTTCGCCTACCACTTTAATGAGGCCGATGTCACCTGTGCGAGACACATGGGTGCCGCCGCACAGCTCGAGTGAATAGATGGGGCGCGCGGCCCCATCGCCATTGCGGCCCATGGACACAACGCGCACTTCATCACCATATTTTTCACCAAACAGCGCCATGGCCCCTTCGGCAACCGCTGCATCGACAGACATGAGGCGGGTTGAGACGGGGGCATTTTGCAAGACAATTTCGTTGGCCATGGCTTCAACGGCGGCAATTTCCCCGGCGTTCATGCCCTTGTTATGGGAGAAGTCGAAACGCAGGCGATTGGGCTCAACCAGGGAGCCCTTTTGCGCCACATGGGTGCCCAAGGTCTTGCGCAAGGCTTCGTGCAAGAGGTGGGTTGCAGAGTGATGTTGCCGGTTGCCCGAGCGGCGGACATGGTCGACATGGAGTTCGACGGCATCGCCTATATTCAAAGTGCCGTTTTCAACCACACCGACATGCACGACGAGGTCACCGAGACGTTTTTCAGTTCCGGTTACGCGGAATACGGCACCGCCAGCGGTCTTGATCACGCCGTGATCGCCAGTCTGACCACCGGATTCTGCATAGAATGTTGTCTGGTTGATGGTGATGGAGGCCCTGTCGCCGGCTTTGAGCGAGGTTGCCCTCTTTCCATCGACGACGATAGCGTTGATAACGCCCTCGGCGGTTTCGGTGTCATAGCCCAGAAATTCCGTGGCACCTGTGGCTTCGCGGATTTCGAACCATACGGCGTCGGTCCTGGCGTCGCCTGTGCCCTTCCAGGCTTTGCGCGCTTCGGCACGCTGCACATTCATGGCGGAGGTAAAGGCTTCGGTATCAACCACAATACCGCGCGGGCGCAAGGCATCTTGGGTCAAATCAAGCGGGAAACCATAGGTGTCGTAAAGCTTGAAGGCGGTGTCACCGTTAAAGGTATCGCCGGTTTTGAGACCTTCTGATTCATCATCAAGAATGCGAAGGCCGCGCTCAAGGGTTTTGCGGAAGCGGCTTTCTTCGAGGAGCAGAGTATCAGTGATCAACGCTTCACTGCGCGAGAGTTCGGGATAGGCTGCAGCCATTTCGCGCACCAGGGTTGGTACCAGTTTCCACATGAGGGGTTCACGCTGGCCAAGCAATTCTGCATGGCGCATGGCTCGGCGCATGATGCGGCGCAGCACGTAACCGCGGCCTTCATTGGATGGCAGAACGCCATCGGCGATGAGGAATGAGGAGGCACGCAAGTGATCAGCGATCACCCGGTTTGAGGCCTTGTTCTTGCCCTCGGCCAGAATGCCGGTGCGCTCGACGATTGCGGCAATCAGGGTGCGAAACAGATCGGTTTCATAGTTGTCGTGGGTGCCTTGCAGAACTGCCGCGATGCGCTCCAGCCCCATGCCTGTATCGATCGAAGGTTTAGGCAAACCTACGCGTTGCTGTTTGGTGACCTGCTCATATTGCATGAACACAAGGTTCCAGATTTCGATAAAGCGGTCACCGTCTGCGTCAGCACTGCCAGGAGGGCCACCCGGAATCCTGTCGCCATGATCATAGAATATTTCCGAGCATGGCCCGCAGGGGCCGGTGTCGCCCATGGACCAGAAATTATCAGATGTTGGAATGCGGATGATGCGGTCATCGCTGAGGCCTGCGATTTTTTTCCACAAGGCATGGGCTTCATCGTCCTCCGAAAAAACGGTGACGGTGAGTTTGTCCTTTGGCAGGCCATATTCCCTGGTGATCAAAGTCCAGGCCCATTCGATGGCGTTGGGTTTGAAGTAATCGCCAAACGAGAAGTTGCCCAGCATTTCAAAAAAGGTGTGATGGCGGGCGGTGTAACCCACGTTGTCGAGGTCGTTGTGCTTGCCGCCGGCACGCACGCATTTTTGCGCCGTGGTGGCGCGCGTGTAGGGACGGCGTTCGGCACCGGTGAACACATTCTTGAATTGCACCATGCCGGAATTGGCAAACATCAGGGTGGGATCATTGCGTGGCACGAGGGATGAAGAAGGTACCACTTCATGGCCCTGGGCTTTGAAGTAATCCAGAAAGGTTGAACGAATTTGGGCAAGGCTCGTCATGGGTTTTCCAACGTCAAATGCGGGTGGCGTACCCCGCGCTGCAAAAGGTTGGATGCTCTTTAAGCAGCGGCTGCGCAGCTGTCCAGAATTTCCCGCAAAAGACCGCGAGTTCATAAAGGAACAGCGCCCCCCGGGGCAACAGGGGGCGCTTCACCTGCGGTGTGGGCACACACCACGATTACCTGCAGCAAATTACGCAAACGGCAGGAAACCCAGTATTGCAATGAAAATCAGTCGTCTGAATCGTCAGCCGTGGGAGCAATCGTGATCTTGGCAGCAATCAATCCCGAGTTGGCCCGGATGGCAGCCTCAATGCTGTCTGCCATATCCTTATTTTGCTTGAGAAATTCCTTGGCCTTGTCGCGGCCCTGGCCGATACGCTCGCCATTATAGGAATACCATGAGCCAGATTTTTCGACCACCCCAGCCGTCACCCCCAGATCAACCAATTCACCCACCTTGGAAATGCCTTCGCCGTACATGATGTCGAATTCTACCAGCTTGAAGGGAGGTGCCACCTTGTTTTTAACCACCTTCACGCGGGTTTGGTTGCCAACAACCTCTTCCCGGTCCTTGATTGCGCCAATGCGGCGAATATCGAGACGAACCGAGGCATAAAATTTCAGCGCATTGCCACCGGTCGTGGTTTCCGGGCTGCCAAACATCACACCAATTTTCATGCGGATCTGGTTAATGAAAATCACCATGCAATTCGACTTGGAAATCGAAGCGGTCAACTTGCGCAGCGCCTGGCTCATGAGGCGGGCCTGCAAGCCGGGAAGTGAATCACCCATTTCGCCTTCAAGTTCAGCCTTTGGAACAAGGGCTGCCACCGAATCGATCACCAGAATTTCAATGGCACCGGAGCGTACCAGCGTATCAGCAATTTCGAGCGCCTGTTCGCCTGTATCCGGTTGTGAAATCAGAAGATCATCAATATTCACGCCTAATTTTTTGGCATAGGACGGGTCCATGGCATGTTCAGCATCCACAAAGGCGCAAATGCCGCCACGCTTTTGCGATTCCGCAATGGCATGCAGGGCAAGGGTGGTTTTACCAGATGATTCCGGACCATAAATTTCAATAACGCGGCCACGCGGCAAACCGCCAATGCCAAGTGCAATGTCAAGACCCAGGGAACCGGTTGAGATTGATTCAATCGCAAGAGCCGTGTTGGCACCCAGCTTCATGATTGAACCCTTGCCAAAGGCACGTTCGATTTGGCTCAACGCTGCTTCAAGCGCCTTGTTCTTGTCCATAGAGGTGTTCTCGATAACCCGAAGATTCGCCTGCCCCATTGCCCTTACTCCTTTATTGAGATGCCTCGCTCGGCGCAATCCATATGTTTGTACCAGCGATGTATGCGTTATGTTCTAATTTTGTTCCAAAGGCAAGGAGAATTTTTAAACCGGCGATCAGTCAATATCTGCTGGACCAGACCCCTCTCCCCCTCGCGGGGGAATGCAAATTACCAGTGGCAAGTTGACATGGCCATACACCCCAATCCGTCATTCCGGCGAGAAGCCGGAATCCCGTTCAGGACAAATTGCAGCCAGATTCCGGCGTCTCGCCG
>JANMPF010000084.1:0-1966 GCA_031369725.1 Rhodobiaceae bacterium
CCATCCCCATCCTCGCCGCCTATTACCTGACGCGCGAGGGTGAACACACAGGCGGTGCGGGAAAGTAGATACCTGGCGGCAACACCCCCCTTGTGGCCGATTTTGTTGGACCTAATCGGCCAGGACACGCCGTGCGGTTCCAACCGCGCGTAAAAGACCAATCTCCTGGGGCATGGAGCCTGGGTCAATTCTTCGGGTTGGCAGGCCGTTGGCATCATCTTTAAAGGACCCGCGCATCTTATTTGCGACGGAGCGGAGTGACCCCGCAAATCTTGATGGCAAATCATCTGCGGTGATCCCGGATTCGGTTCCTGAACGACCGATGCCGATGAGACGGAATCCATGCCTTGCGAGTTGAATTGGATCGTAGATGTTGCGCAGATCCACCAATACCGCTGCTGCCATTATTGATTTCAAATGGTCGAAATCAAGTTCCCGGAAAACGTCCCACTCGGTAACAATGACGAGACAGTCGGCATTGACCGCAGCGGCATAGGAGTTCGCAGCATAATGCACGTTTCTCAGCAGACTTTTCGCAGCCTCCATTCCGGCCGGATCAAATGCGCGAACAATCGCACCCTGGTCCTGGAGGGCACGAATGATGTCAAGCGATGCAGCGCCCCGCATGTCGTCCGTTTCCGGCTTAAATGTCAGTCCGAGCATGGCGATTGTCTTGCCGCGAACCGATCCCCCACAGGCCGTGACAATCTTGCGCGCCATGCCTCGCTTGCGCTGGTTGTTAATCGCCACGGTTGTTTCCACGAGCCGCAGAGGGCTGCCAAAATCCTGTGCCGTTTTTACCAAGGCAAGCGTGTCCTTTGGAAAACATGAACCGCCAAATCCTGGTCCTGCACTTAGAAAGTTGGCACCAATCCTTCTATCGAGTCCGATGCCACGCGCAATTTCCTGGACATCGGCGCCTGCCTGCTCACACAGGTCGGCCACCTCGTTGATAAAGGTTATCTTCACCGCCAGGAATGCGTTTGCCGCATACTTGGTAAGTTCGGCCGCCCGGCGCGACATGAACAGCAACTTGACCTGTTTGTCGACAAGCGATTGGTAGACTTCAGTCATCACACTGCGGGCGCGCTCGTTGCTGAGACCAACGACTATGCGGTCCGGTTGCCTGAGGTCAGAGATGGCCGAACCTTCACGCAGGAATTCGGGATTTGAAACAATGGCTATATCAGCGAGGGGATTTTCTTCATTGATGATGCGCTCAATTTCGTCACCAGTGCCCAGTGGAACAGTCGACTTCGTGACAATTACGGTGAAGCCCTTTGCGGCGCGGGCGATCTGGCGTGCGGCCGCATAAACGTAGCTGAGGTCGGCATGACCGTCACCCTGCCGCGAGGGTGTTCCAACCGCGATGAAAACAACATCGGCAAGTGCTACCGCGGCGGTGAGGTCGGCTGAAAAATGCAGGCGTTGCAATTCTACCTGTTGGATGACAAGCACATCGAGTCCAGGTTCATAAATTGGAATAATGCCAAGCCGCAGGCCATCGATCTTGCTGATGTCACTATCAATGCACGTGACATCGTGGCCAAATTCAGCAAAGCAAGCTCCCGTTACAAGTCCGACATAGCCTGAGCCGATGATTGCGATACGCATGATATCTTCCTTTTCGGAAACCCGTTTCTATGCTGCCCCTATCCTCAAATCCGCCGGGACAAGGCCGGTCGATTTGTCGACAGCCTGGTCGATTGCGGAATTGATCGCGATTTGGGTTCTGCCGTTGGAGCGTGCGCCACTTCTGTGACCATTCGGATTGATCACTTTGGGACCGAAGTTAATGATCCCGGACATGCCCCATTTACGCATGAGGAACTCAACGCGACGGGCGTTGAATGCCGCAAGCCGCGCACCAAAGCGCTTCTCTTTCTCATCACATGGTGCCAAATACTCATAGGCAAAGCCGCGGCGGCGGAAAATCTCGGTGCGCGTGACATCCATAAGAAAGACC
>JANMPF010000095.1:0-9829 GCA_031369725.1 Rhodobiaceae bacterium
GAAAACATTGGCAGCCATGATGGTGCCGATAAATGCGCCGATGTGAATGAAGGCACCTCGCCCTGAAAAAACATGGGCGAAGCCATAGGCGGCGCCGAGTATCAGTGTAAAGACACACAGCGCCAGCAAGCCAGGCTTCTCCACCAGTGGCGAGCGGCACAACAGGTCGTAAACGATCCAGCCTGCAGCCAAACCAACGATGGAAATGCCAACCGCCTGCCACGGCGTGAGAGCCATTATGTTGGGGTCGATGAGATAGGCGCTCGCATTGACATAATACTGCAGGATGAGAAGCACAAAACCTGTGACCCAGGTAAAATAGGCTTCCCACTTGAACCACACGAGGTGATCGGGAAGTTGGGCAGGTGCCACCAGATACTTCTGTACATGGTAAAATCCGCCCCCATGAACCTCCCATGTCTCGCCAGAAACGCCCACTGGCAGGCCTGCCGCCTTCCGCATTGAGAGATCGAGAGCCACGAAATAGAAACTCGTGCCAATCCACGCAATGCCCGCAATCATGTGGCCCCAGCGGGTGAGCAAATTCAGCCACTCAACCAGATAGGGATCCATGCACTTCACCTTTCGCAAAAACGCCTGCCGCAATTCATTTCGCGGCAGGCGAAATCACAGCGTTGGAAGATTGTTATTGTGGAAGCTTGTCGTCAACACCTTTGACATACCAGTTCATGCCGAGGATATCGCCATCGGCAAGCGGCTTGCCGGCCTCGCCAACCACCGTGCCATCCTGCTTGGTGATGGGGCCGGTGAAGGGATTGAGCTTGCCGGAAGTGATGGCAGCCTGCGTGGCAGCCGCCATCTTGGCCACATCATCAGGCATGTTGGTGTAAGGTGCCATGGTCACGGCACCTTCAGCCATGCCATCCCAGGATTGTTGGGATTTCCACGTGCCATCCATGGCAGCTTTCACCCGCTTCACATAATAGGGTCCCCAGGTATCAACTATCGCCGTCATCTGGGCTTTTGGCGCAAACTTGATCATGTCAGAGCTTTGGCCAAAGCCGAGCTTGCCTTGCTCCTGGGCAACCTGGAGTGCCGCAGTTGAATCCGTGTGCTGAACCAGAATGTCAGCCCCTTGGCTCAACAGAACCTTGGCGGCGTCGGCTTCCTTGCCGGGGTCAAACCATGTGTTCACCCAGACAATTTTCACCTTGAAAGCCGGGTTCACCGATTGCGCGCCGAGCATGAAGGAATTTATGCCTGAAACGACTTCCGGAATGGGGAATGAAACAATATATCCTGCCGTGCCGGTTTTTGACATTTTGGCAGCGATTTGTCCAAGAACATAACGGCCTTCATGGAACTTGGCATTGTAGGTGGCAACATTGGCAGCCGTCTTGTAGCCGGTCGCATGCTCAAACTTCACATCAGGAAATTTGGCGGCAACTTTCAGGGTGGGTTCCATGAAACCGAACGAGGTTGTGAAAATGATCTTGCAGCCATCCCGCGCCAGGCGTTCAATCGCCCGGTCGGCATCAGCTTCGGCCACGTTTTCAACGAACACTGTTTCAACCTTGTCGCCAAGTTCCTTGTCAACTTGCTTGCGGCCAACGTCGTGCTGGTAGGTATAGCCCCCATCACCGACAGGGCCAACATAAACCCAGCAGGCCTTGTATTTGTCAGCCAGCGAAGCCGTGGCACCCAAACCGAGTGCCATCGCCGCCATGGCAACTGTCATCATAAATTTTTTCATATGGTCGTCTCCCTCAAATATGGTCCGAGTTTTGGTTGCTGTTACCTATCAGGCACAAAACTTTGCGCAAGACAAGCAGGCGTATTGGCCCGCGTCAATCGCTTGTTGCCTGAAATTATCACAAGAGCGGCAATTGTCACCAGATAAGGCAACGCCGAAAGAAACTGTGAGGGTATGCCAAGCCCCATCGTCTGCACCACAAACCCCAGAATGGAAACTGCACCAAAGAGATAGGCGCCAACAAGCGTGCGCAACGGGCGCCACGAGGCAAAAACCACCAGTGCCAGTGCAATCCAGCCCCGCCCGGCAGACATGTTTTCAATCCATTGGGTTGTATAGGCAAGCGACAGATAGGCGCCAGAAAGGCCCGCACAGGCCCCGCCAAACATGACACAGAGGTAACGCAGCGCAATCACCCGGTAGCCCAGGGCATGGGCCGATTGGTGGTTGTTGCCCACCGCGCGAATGATCAGGCCAAGCTTGGTCTTGAACAGCACATAGGCAACAGCGGCCGTGAGAAACAGCGAAAACGGCACCAATCCGTCAATGCCAAGAAGGGTTGGCAGTTTAAGCCCGGGTTGTCCAACGAAGGGCACGCCGATGAGGCCCGACAGACCCAATCCAAGCAGCGTCAAGGCAAGCCCTGATGCAACCTGGTTGGCAACCAGCGTGAGTGTCAGGAACCCAAACAGCAATGACATCGCAATGCCTGCCAGCATGGCTGCTGTTAATCCAAGCAAGGTTGAGCCGGTGAGGAATGCCACGGCAAAACCGGCAACCGCTCCCATGACCATCATGCCTTCCACACCCAAATTGAGAACGCCCGATCTCTCAACCACCAGCTCACCGATGGCAGCTATGAGCAATGGGGTGGCAGCGGTAATGATGGTGACGAGAACGGCCAGTGTTTGGTCCATGGCCCTACTCCGCCCCAACCAGCGCCTGCACCCGGCCAAACTCGAACTTGATGCGGTAGAGAATGAGCGTGTCACACGACAGGATGAAGAACAGCAACACGCCTTGAAAAACCTTGGCGATTTTGTCTGATATGCCAAGCGAAACCTGGACCGCTTCGCCACCTATATAACTCAGTGCCAGAAGCAGCCCGGCAAACAGCACACCAACCGGATTAAGCCTGCCGAGGAATGCAACGATGATGGCAGCAAAACCATAACCCGGCGAAATCTGCGGCTGCAGTTTTCCCACAACGCTTGCAACTTCACAAATGCCGGCAAGTCCTGCAAGGCCTCCCGACAGCGCAAAACAGAACAACACCATTCTATCGCGCGAAAATCCGGCAAAGCGCCCGGCGCGTGGTGCACTGCCGGTAACCTTGATCTCAAAACCCTTGAGGGTCTTTTCCATAAGCAGGGCCAAGGCCACACAGGCCAAAAGTGCAAACACGGCGCCAAGGTGGATGGTGCCGCCAAAGGTTGGCAACATCTGCCAGCCTTCAAAGCCTTTGGTCACCGGGAAATTATAACCCTTTGGATCGCGCCACGGCCCGCGCACCAGCCAGTCCAGAAACAGCTGTGCCACATAAACCAGCATCAGCGATGTCAGGATTTCATTGGCGTTAAACCGTGTCTTGAGCAGGCCGGGTATCAAGCCAAACAAGGCACCCCCAATGGTGCCCATGACAAGCATCACGATGAGGATTGAAGGGTCTTGCCAGCCCGGAAACATGACAGGAGCAATGCTGCCCACAACAGCCCCCACTGTAAACTGGCCTTCAGCACCAATGTTCCAGATATTGGCCATGTAGCACACAGCCAGGCCCACCCCGATCAACACCAATGGCGTGGCCTTCACCACAAGTTGCTCCAGCGACCAGACTTGGGCGAGCGGTTCAATGAAATAAACATAAAGGCCCTGCAAAGGGTTGATGCCGAGCACCGCAAACATCAAGGCACCAAAAACCAGCGTCAAGAGCAACGCCAGAAACGGTGAGGCAACCGCAAAAAAGGCCGACCTGTCACTGCGCTTTTCAAGAATGAGCTGCATGGGCCTCCTCCTTCATTTCATGGGCACCGGCCATCAACAAACCAATTTTTTCAGCCGTCATTTCATGGGCAGGGTACGCTTCCGACAATTCACCCCGCGAAATAACCGCAATGCGGTCCGCCAGTTCAAAAATCTCGTCCAAATCCTGGCTGATCACCACAACAGCTGAGCCAGAGCGTGCCAAATCAATAAGCGCCTGGCGAATGGTCGCGGCAGCTCCGGCATCAACGCCCCATGTCGGTTGATTGACGACCAGCACTTTGGGCTTGCGGTCCAGCTCCCGGCCCATCACAAATTTCTGCAGATTGCCACCCGACAGCGAGCGTGCTTCCGGATCGGCTTTTCCTTTTCGCACGTCGTAGGTCTTGATCACCCGGGCGGCAATTTCACCAGCCTTGACGCGATTGAGCAGGCCGTTGATCGCCAACGAAGCATCATCGGAATGGCGCGTGAGAACCACATTCTCAGAAAGCGCGAAGGCGGGAACCGCCGCGTGGCCCAGACGCTCCTCAGGCACAAAGGCTGCCCCCATCCGCCGCCGCTCCGTCACGCCGATGGACCCGCAAGCCACACCATCAATCAATACCGCAGCATTGCGCGACACTGGCCGCTCGCCGGAAATTGCGTCAAAAAGTTCTGATTGGCCGTTGCCGGCCACACCTGCAATGGCGATAACTTCACCGCCCCGCACATCGAGATTGATATTCTTGAGCTCAACCGAGAAAGGCCCATCCGCCTCAAGGCTTGCGTGTCTGAGAGAAAAGCGAATGGCATTTCCAATGGGTGCCTTGGCGGCGCGAATGGCATGCACATCACCACCCACCATAAGCTTGGCCAAACTCGCCGCGGTTTCCCTGCGCGGATCACAAGAGGCAACCACCTTGCCATGGCGCAGGATTGTGGCCGAATGGCAAAGGCGCTTTACCTCCTCAAGCCGGTGCGAAATATAAAGCACCGAACACCCCTCGCCAGCCAAACGCTTCAGGGTGACAAAAAGCTGGTCGGCTTCCTGTGGCGTGAGAACCGCCGTGGGCTCATCGAGAATGAGAAGCTTGGGTTCCTGCAACAGGCAGCGCACAATTTCAATGCGCTGGCGCTCGCCCACCGACAAATCCGCAACCGTGGCGGATGGGTTAAGCGGCAGTCCATACTCCACCGAAACCTGTGCCACCTTTTTGGAAAGTGCTGCGAGATCAAATATTCCAGGCATGGCGAGTGATATGTTTTCGGCAACACTAAGCGCATCAAACAGCGAGAAGTGTTGAAACACCATGCCAATGCCAAGCTTGCGCGCGGCATTGGGGTTTGGAATGGCAACCGGCTTGCCCATCCATTTTATGGTGCCTGATGTTGGGTGCAGCGACCCGTAGATCATTTTCACCAGAGTGTATTTGCCGGCACCGTTCTCCCCCAGAAATGCATGAATTTCACCAGGCACCACCCGCAATGTAACGCCATCATTGGCCCGCAATGTGCCGAACACTTTGACGATGTCGATAGCTTCAAGCAGATACTCCGGCACCGTCATGCAACACCCCTCCCCGCCCTGACCTTAACGAGATTCAAGGGGGCTGCACCAGGAATTACCGCTGTTCTCAACAGCTCATCCTGTTCCAGCAATTGGGCTGCCGTTGCTGCTGCAATGGCAGCGGGATGCTTGGATTTTATGGCGGAAATTCCAATCGGACAAACCATTGCGCTGATTTTTTCATCAGCTACACCAGCCTCGCGCAACCGGTTGGAAAACCGCGCCCGTTTCGTCGCACTGCCAATCAAGCCTGCAAAAACAATGTGCGGATTGCGAAGTGCCGCATCGATAATCTCAAGATCGAGGGCATGGGCATGGGTCATCACCAACGCAAAACTGTCGCGTGGCGCATGAATCAATTCGGCGGCCGGGTCTTGAGCTCGCAGCGCTGTGACATTGGATGGCGCAACCGATGGGAAAGCACCCTCGCGGGGATCAATCCACATCACATCAAACGGCAGGGGTGCCAGTGCCAGAACCAGCGCCCGCCCCACATGCCCCGCGCCAAAGAGATAGAGCCGGCGATTGCTGTCACCAAATTGCTCGCTAAATTCCGCCCCCAGGATTCGACCCGTTACCGTAAACACCCCTTCATTTTCTTGCGCCGCATAGCGTTTTGCGTCCGCCAGGTCATTTATTGCAAACACCTCCGTCACCAGTCGAACCCGCCCACCGCAGCATTGGCCAAGGTCCGGTCCCAACGAATGGCTGCTCAGTTTATGCTGGGTAGGCTTCCCCAACAGCGTTTGCGCCTTGGCAATGGCATGCCATTCCAGGGTGCCTCCACCAATGCTGCCATGAAACCCCAGCGGGGTTACCACAATGCGGGCACCAACTTCACGGGGGGTTGAACCCTCCACCCCCACCACGCAAACCATGGCACAGGTTCCATGCGCCTCCAACGCCTTGACGATATGACCCCAGACTTTCATGTTCGCATGCTCTTTACCGCCCGCACGATGGCTTCCGGCGTGGCAGGAACCGCGAGTTTGGGAATGACACCCGGCCTCAAACTGCCAACCGCATTCGCAATGGCGCACCAGACGGAAATTGGCAACATGAGCGGTGGTTCACCCACCGCCTTGGAGCGATAGATCGAGTTCGCCCGGTTCCCCCCGCTCTCGTAAATCTTTACACGGAAGTCTTGCGGCACATCGGAAGCACAGGGAATTTTGTAGGTTGAAGGTGCATGGGTGCGCAAAACCCCGTTGCCATCAAAAACCAGTTCCTCATTGGTGAGCCACCCCATGCCCTGCACAAAGCCACCCTCGATCTGGCCGATATCAATGGCAGGATTAAGCGAATGGCCAACGTCATGCAGGATATCAACCCGGTCTACCCGCATTTCGCCGGTGAGCGTGTCAACCGTCACCTCCGAACATGATGCGCCATATGCGAAATAGAAAAACGGGTTGCCTCTCCCCTTCGGGCGGTCCCAGGTGATGACCGGCGTTGAATAAAAACCCGTTGACGACAGTGAAATTCTTGCCCCATGCAGCTTCTTGGCCAACTCGCCAAACGTGAAGCTGTGGTTGCCAATAATGACATTGCCGTTTTCAAAGCGAATGCGCGACTTTGCAACTTTCCATTCCTTCGCTGCAAAATCAACCATGCGCGCCTTGATTGTCGCCGCCGCAGCCTTCGCCGCCATGCCGTTCAAGTCCGCGCCCGATGATGCAGCCGTGGCCGAGGTATTGGGAACCTTGCCCGTCGTCGTTGCCGTGATGTGAACCTGCTCAACCGCAATGCCGAACTCTTCCGCCACCACCTGCGCAATCTTGATGTAGAGTCCCTGCCCCATTTCCGTGCCACCATGATTGAGGTGTACCGAACCATCCGTATAGACATGCACCAGGGCGCCCGCCTGATTGAGATGGGTGAGTGTAAATGAAATGCCGAATTTTACAGGGGTTAGGGCAAGGCCTTTTTTAAGAGCAACGCTTGTCTTGTTGAATGCGTCAATACTCTTGCGGCGCGCCCGGTACTTCGATGATTTCTCCAGCGCCTCGATAATCTCCAGCGCAATATTGTCTTTGACCTTCTGCCGGTAAGGCGTCACATCCCGCCCGCGTGAATAGAGATTGCGCTTGCGCACATCGAGCGGATCCATGCCCATTTCAATGGCAATCGCATCCATTGCGCGCTCGGCAAACATCATGCCTTGCGGGCCGCCAAAACCGCGAAATGCCGTGTTGGAAACCGTGTTGGTGCGCAAACGCCGCGATTTGATGTGATAGGCGGGATAGAAATAGGTGTTGTCGGCATGAAACATGGTGCGGTCGCACACCCCTTGGCTGAGATCGGCCGAATAACCACAGCGCGCCAGAAAATCCACATCCACCGCCGTGAGGCGCGCCGTATCGTCATAGCCAATCTTGTAATCAATGCGCACATCATGGCGTTTGCCCGTCATCATCATGTCTTGATCCCGGTCGAGGCGGCATTTTGCGGGGCGTCCCGTCACATGTGCCGCAAGGGCAGCCAGTGCTGCCCACTGCGCCGCCTGGCTCTCCTTGCCACCAAATGCGCCACCCATGCGGCGGCATTCGCAAGTGACAAACGCATCCGGAACATTCAGCATTTTTGCAACGCAGTGCTGAACTTCCGTTGGGTGCTGGGTTGAGGAATAGACCGTCATGCCGCCTTTTTCTTCCGGAATGGCAAGAGCTACCTGTCCTTCGATATAGAAATGCTCCTGGCCGCCCACATGGAAACTTTCCTCAATCACATGGGCCGAGGACTTCAAAACCTTTGCGACATCGCCCTGCTTGAAAGCATACTCCGGAACAACATCTTTGGTGCCCGCAGCCAGCGCATCCTCAACCGTGACCGCCGGTGCCTTGCCTTCAATTTCAATTTTTGCCAGTAGCACCGCCTTTCGCGCAATGTCACGGGTCTCCGCCACAACTGCAAAAATCACCTGCCCATGAAATTCAATTGCCCCATCAGCAAATATGGGATCATCGCCAAGTGCCGGGCTGCAATCATTAACGCCGGGAATATCCTGCACAGTGAGCACCGCGATCACACCCGGAAATGCCCGTGACCCGTCAAGGTCCATTTTCACAATCTTGCCACGCGCTTCTTTCAAGGCATAGCCGGGCTCCACATGCAACGTACCCTGTGGTTCGCGCATGTCGTCAACATAAATGGCAGCACCTCTTGCATGAAGTTCGGCACTGTCATGCGATAACGCGTGGCCGACACTTGCGGTCTTCACGGCCCAACCCCGCGGTGCCCGGCCACACGGGTGGCACTGGTTTGCCCGGAAACAATCTCCATCAGCGCCTTGCTCAACATGACTTCTGCCATTTCCAGCCGGTATTCAG
This sequence comes from Rhodobiaceae bacterium, assembly GCA_031369725.1. Lineage (GTDB taxonomy): Bacteria > Pseudomonadota > Alphaproteobacteria > Rhizobiales > Aestuariivirgaceae > Aestuariivirga. Next base: position 8,576 of record JANMPF010000095.1, read on the forward strand.
CAGAAGCGCGCATGTCGGCAATCGGCTGATAATCTTGCTGCAGCATTGCAATCGCCTTGCCCCAGCTCAGCGGATCATCAATCGCAATCTCAGCAAGTGCGGCTTCGGTTTTTGCCGCACGCTTTGGCGTTGCCGCCATGCCGCCAAAGGCAACCCGTGCTGAAACAATTCTTCGCCCATCAAAGGTGAACTTGAATGCACCCATCACCGCGGAAATATCCTGGTCCCGCCGCTTGGAAATCTTGTAACAGCGAAACGACTCGTTGGCTTTCAGTTTTGGAACATCAATGCGCCAAACCAGTTCCCCAGCTTTGCGGTCCTGGCTGCCATAGGCCACAAAGAAATTTTCCAGCGGCAACGACCGTTCGCTCGTCCCATGGCGCAAATGCAGGGTTGCTCCCAAGGCAATGAGCAGCGGCGGAGTGTCGCCAATGGGTGAGCCATTGGCAATATTGCCACCAATGGTGCCGCAAGTACGCACCTGTTTCGCTCCAATCCGGCTGATCACTTCACCAATATCTGGGTCAATCGCGGCAAGGCAAGGTGCTGCATCCGCATAGGTGGCCGTAGCACCAATGGAAACATAAGCATCATGGTCAACAATTTCATCAAGGCGATCAGCGCGGCCAACATAAATGATTTTGGGCAAAGTTCGAAGCTGCTTGGTAACCCACAAGCCCACATCCGTGGCCCCCGCGACAATCGTCGCATCGGGATGGCCTGCCGCAAGTTTTGCCAAAGCGTCCCGTGTTGCTGGTGCTGCAAAGAATGAATGGCTGTCGCCCACGACAACGTCCTCACCATCATTAAGCGCTGCCAATTGCGCTGCAGTTTCCTTGACTCCCGAAGCCCAGGCATCCGCTGGCTTGCCGCTGCAGGATTTTAACGCTGCATCCACAATCGGCCGGTACCCCGTACACCGGCACAGGTTTCCCGCAATGTGATCAACAATCTCCTGCCGCGTTGGCCGCTTGCCCGCGTGATAAAGCGTAAATAGCGCCATCACGAAGCCCGGCGTACAGAAACCGCATTGCGAGGCATGGCTGGAAACAAAGGCTTTTTGCACCGGATGCAGTTTGCCGTTTGTGGCAAGGTCATCAACGGTCACCAGTTCCTTGCCGTCAATCTGGCCCAATAAAACAATGCAGGCATTAACCGGCTCATAAACCACATGGCCATTTTCCAGCGAACCCAAGGCAACAGTGCAGGCCCCGCAATCACCCTCGTTGCAGCCTTCCTTGGTGCCTTTGGATT
>JANMPF010000108.1:0-7604 GCA_031369725.1 Rhodobiaceae bacterium
GAAGCTACAAACCCATCAATAGAATTACGCATATCGGCCTCTCCTGAGGAATGAATATCAGGAGTGGTCTAGGCCAATCGCGTGAAAGACAAGTTTCGCGAACCTGTTGAATTTTAGACACTTTCTAGATTTTAAAGAGAAACGCGCCCGTAGCAAATTCTTCACTAAGGAAACCGTTCAAATTTTATCCGACCGGTTTACATGTTGGGATAATTCGGTCCTTCGCCGCCCTGGGGCACGACCCAGTTAATGTTTTGTGACGGGTCTTTGATGTCGCAGGTTTTGCAGTGGACGCAGTTCTGATGGTTAATCTGGAAGCGGGGCTGTTTGCCCTCTTCCATTATCACTTCATAAACCCCGGCGGGACAATAGCGTTGGGCGGGCTCGTCCCACAGGGGCAGATTAACCGCAATCGGAATGCTGACGTCCTTTAACTTAAGATGGACGGGCTCATCTTCCTCGTGATTGGTGGCTGAGAAAGCCACATTGGTGAGGCGGTCGAAGGACAGCACGCCATCAGGCTTTGGATAGTCAATGGGTTGGCATTCGCTTGCCGGTTTGAGGGTGGCATAATCAGGCTTGCCATGCCTCCAGGTGCCGAGGCCGAAACCGAAAAGCGTGTTGAGCCACATGTCAACAGCACCCAACACGACACCACCCACAAGGCCGAGCTTTGACCACATGGGTTTTACGTTTTTCACGTTCTTCAAATCCTGATAGACCCAGGACTTTTCGTAGGCCGTTTGATAGCTCACGATTTCATCGCCGCTACGACCTTGCCTCAACGCGGCAAAGGCTGCTTCGGCGGCCAGCATGCCGGTCTTCATTGCATTGTGGGAGCCCTTGATGCGCGGCACATTCACAAAACCTGCCGAACAACCGATCAATGCGCCACCGGGGAAGGTCAGTTTTGGAACCGATTGGAAGCCGCCCTCGGTAATGGCGCGCGCACCATAGGCCACGCGGCGGCCACCTTCGAGAACCTGGGCAATCAGCGGGTGATGCTTGAAGCGCTGAAACTCCATGTAGGGATAGAGATAAGGGTTCTGGTAGTTGAGATGCACCACAAAGCCTACGGATACGAGATTGTCTTCAAGGTGGTACATGAAGCTGCCGCCGCCGGCCTTGACGCCCAATGGCCAGCCCATGGTGTGGGTGACTTGACCCTGTCTATGGTTTTCGGGTTTTACTTCCCACAGTTCCTTCATGCCGAGACCGAATTTTTGCGGCTCACTGTTTTTGGCCAGCTCATATTTGGTAATAATTTCCTTGGCGAGAGAGCCTCGCACACCTTCGGCGATGAAGACATATTTTCCGTTAAGTTCCATGCCTGGCTGGTAATCGGTTTTGTGGGAACCGTCTTTGGCTATTCCCGACACACCCGCCACCACGCCGCGCACCGAACCATCCTCGCGGTACAAGACTTCCGAGGCGGCAAAGCCCGGGTAGATTTCAACCCCCAAGCCTTCGGCCTGGGTTGCCAGCCAGCGGCAGACATTGCCGAGTGACACGGCGTAATTGCCGTGGTTGTTCATGAGCGGCGGCATCATGAAATTTGGCATGCGGAGGGCCCCCTTGGGGCCGAGAACATAGAAGCGGTCGTCGGTCACGGCCACGTTGAGAGGTGCGCCGAGTTCCTTCCAGTTGGGGATGAGTTCGTTCAATGCGATTGGGTCAACCACGGCACCCGACAGGATGTGTGCGCCAACCTCGGAACCCTTTTCCAATACGCACACCGAAATGTCGCTGGAGAGTTGCTTCAAACGAATGGCAGCGGCAAGGCCCGCCGGGCCTGCGCCGACGATGACCACGTCATATTCCATCGCCTCGCGCTGAATTTGTTCCACAGGCAATTCTCCTTCGGGCTATGCATATTTCTCCAACGCCTGTTATAGTGACTAAGAGACATATCGCAATATGACCAGTTCGGACATGCAAACCAGGCAAAACGACATGAGCCCGCAACAGGCCAGCGCCGCCTTGGCCTGGCTCATTGAAATGGGAGCTGACGAGATTGTAAGTGAGAATCCGGTTAACCGGTTTCTCACCGGTACGGTTGTGCCTGCTGTTGCGGTTCCGCCGCTTCCAACGTTGCGGCCTGAGGTGAAACCGCTTGCGCGCCGCGAAGTTGCGCTTGGCGCACCCCCCAATGCCCGCACTTGCATGAGCATTGAGGATATTCAAAACGCCATGTTGCGGCTTGATGAATGCCCCCTGAAAAAAACCGCCAGCAATTTGTGTTTTGCAGGCGGCAACGCCCATGCACCCGTCATGATCATTGGTGATGTGCCGGGGCGCGATGAGGATATTGAGGGCAAAGTTTTTGCGGGTAGCAATGCTTTACTGCTGGAAAAGATGCTGGGCTCAATCGGGCTTTCGTTTGACACCGTGGGCCTGTTCAATTTCATTCCGTGGCGGCCACCGGGAAACCGTGCCGTGACAGATGCTGAAATTGCCATGTGCCAGCCGTTTATCGAGCGGGCAATTGAACTATGCCAGCCCAAGCAAATTCTGAGTTTTGGGCAGTTGCCAATGCAGCGCCTGCTAGGGCGCAGCGAAAGCCTGATGGCGTCGCGCGGGAAATGGTTTGAGTTTGGCCTTGCAAAAATTCCGCTGCTGGCAAGCTTCCACCCCAGCTATCTCACATTACAGGTGGCCCAGAAACGCTTGGCCTGGCGGGATCTGCTCACATTCAAGGAGGCCCTTGATGGCTGAGGGGCGCGAATTTGTTTCACTGCGCATTGCGGTGCTTACCGTATCGGACACGCGCATATTTGCCGATGACAAATCCGGGCAGACGCTGAGTGACCGCATTACGGATGCAGGCCACAGTGTTGCTGACCGGCAGATTGTCAAAGATGATATTCCCGCCATTCGCGAAATCGCCGAAATGTGGGGGCTGCGTCCCGACATCGATGTTATCATATCTACAGGCGGCACGGGATTGACCGGCCGCGATGTAACCATTGAAGCCATGCGGCCCCTGTTTGAAAAGGAAATCGAGGGATTTGGCACGCTGTTTCACATGGTCTCGTTCCAGAAGATCGGAACGTCTACCGTGCAATCGCGCGCGACGGCAGGTGTGTTCAAGGGCAAATACATTTTCTGTCTGCCGGGGTCACCGGGAGCCTGCCGGGATGCCTGGGACGAAATTCTGAAATTCCAGCTGGACTATAGCCACTTGCCTTGCAACTTCGTGGAAATCATGCCGCGGCTGGAAGAACACCGGCAGCGCAAAAAAGGCTAGGCTACCACTTTCCGCGTTTTGCAAATTTGTTCTTGTTATGTTCTTGCGCTCGTGCTACATACCAGACATGCCAACGCTTCTTGACATGCGACCTTCGGTTTCCTTCGATCCTGCCGTGACGGGTTCGGGGCGGCTCACGGCGTTGCCGCACCAGTTGCGCGGTCGCGGGGCGCGCAGCAATGACAAGGGGCGCTACGAGAAGAACGGTATTGCGTTTTTTGATGATGGCTGGGAATCGCTTGCTGAACTTCCTTCCCTCAAGACAACGATTTTTGAGGAGCTGCCTAAATCCATTATCGCTCGCAACCAATCGCCGGATATTTCCTTTGACCGCTCGATAAACCCTTACCGTGGCTGTGAGCATGGCTGTGTCTATTGTTATGCGCGGCCAACCCACGCCTACATGGGGCTTTCGCCGGGACTGGACTTTGAAAGCAAGCTTTTCATCAAGCCGAACGCGGCGGCTCTACTTCGGGAGGAATTGACCGCGCCCAATTACAGCCCTCGCACCATTGCGTTGGGGGCCAATACAGATCCCTACCAGCCAATTGAGCGGACGTACCGGATCACGCGGGCCATTCTGGAAGTATTGTCGGAGTTCAACCATCCCGTCGGCATTGTGACGAAGTCTGCACTGGTGTTGCGGGACCTGGATATTCTCACGTCCATGGCAACACGTGGGCTGGTAAAGGTTGCCATTTCCGTTACCACGCTTGACGGGAAACTGGCGCGCGCGATGGAGCCCCGGGCCGCAACCCCTGCCAAACGGCTTGGGGCTCTTTCCGTGTTGTCGGCAGCTGGTGTTCCCACCGTCGTGATGATGGGGCCGGTAATCCCCGCAATAAATGACATGGAGATTGAAGCTATTCTGAAAGCTGCCGCAATGGCTGGCGTGAAAGAGGCAGGCTACACCATGCTGCGCCTGCCGCTTGAGGTGAAGGACATTTTCAAGGAATGGCTGATGACGGAAATGCCGGACCGGGCTTCCAAAGTGATGGCGCTGGTGAAATCCATTCGTGGCGGCAAGGAGAATGATGCCACGTTCGGTCGGCGCATGACCGGCACGGGGCCCTATGCCTGGACCATTGGCAGGCGCTTTCAAATGACGGCGGAGCGGCTGGGGATCAATGCCAACCGCATGAAGCTTGCCACGGATTTGTTCCAGCGGCCACCTCAGGTGGGCGAGCAGATGGTGTTGATTTGATTTTATCTCTGCATGGCCGGGTCAAGCCCGACCATGGAGAAAATTTTGAATTTGATCCGTAAATCGAGATATGCTGATAGCGGTCATGTCAAAAACTGATTCCCACTCGCCCGATTCCAGTTTTGAACTTGCCGCACAACAGCAGGGTTATTCCGTTATCTGCGGTATTGACGAAGCCGGGCGCGGGCCGTGGGCCGGTCCGGTTGTTGCAGCAGCGGTTGTTCTTGATGCAAACAACATCCCTGTGGGCCTCAATGATTCCAAGAAACTCAATGCAGCCAAACGTGAAGCGTTGTTTACGGACATCATGGCTTGCGCCAGGGTTGGCATTGGCATTGGCAGCGAGCTGCGCATTGATCGCGATAATATTCTGGCCGCAACACTCTGGGCCATGGCGGAAGCCGTCGGCCAGCTCAAAACAAAACCGGACTTTGCGCTGGTGGATGGCAACCGGCCGCCCAGACTTTCCTGCGGCGTGCAAACAATCGTTGAAGGTGACGGGCGCTCGCTTTCCATTGCGGCGGCTTCCATCATTGCCAAAGTCACGCGTGATCGCCTGATGGTGGAGATGCACCAGGCCTATCCCACCTATGGTTTTGCCCACCACAAGGGTTATGGCACGGCAGCCCACGTTTCGGCATTGCTGGCCCATGGCCCCTGCCCGCACCACCGCAAAAGCTTCAAGCCCATAGCCAAACTGCTCATCCGTTAACCATTTTCCCTGAATTCGATTCACGCGGACTCCACAAAGATTCATACCTGCAACCTGAATTGGTTTGTTGCGTTGAGGATGTGCCCTGTGGGTTATGAAACGAAGCCAGATATCCGGCCACTGCATAACAGGATTTTGGTGGGCGACTGCCTTGAGGAACTGAAGAAAATTCCGACGGGTTCGGTTGATCTGGTGTTTGCTGATCCGCCTTACAACTTGCAGCTTGTCGGCGGCCTCACGCGACCCGACCAGAGCAAGGTTGATGCGGTGAACGACCATTGGGACAAGTTTGCCAGTTTTGCCGAATATGACAGTTTCACGAAAGCCTGGCTCGCCGAATGCCGCCGCGCCCTGAAGCCCAATGGGGCGCTGTGGGTGATTGGCTCCTACCACAATATTTTCCGGGTAGGTTCCATTTTGCAAGACTTGGGCTACTGGATTCTCAATGACGTGATTTGGCGCAAGATCAACCCCATGCCGAATTTCCGCGGCCGCCGCTTTACCAACGCCCACGAGACAATGATTTGGGCGGGCAAAAGTGCCACCTCAAAATATACTTTCAATTATGAAGCGATGAAAATTTTCAATGATGACTCGCAAATGCGGTCTGACTGGACATTGGCCTTGTGCACCGGGGCGGAGCGTCTTAAAAATTTGGATGGTGACAAGCTGCATCCCACGCAAAAACCGGAATCATTGTTGCACCGTGTATTACTTTCTTCCACCAACCCAGGAGACATTGTGCTCGATCCCTTCTTTGGCACCGGAACCACAGGTGCAGCCGCCAAGCAATTGGGCCGCGTATTTATTGGCATTGAGCGCGAGGAATGTTATGCGAAGGGGGCCTTGGCCCGCATTGCCGAAACTGCAACGCTTTCCGACGAGGCGCTTAAAACCACAACGCCAAAGCGCGGCGAGCCACGCATTCCTTTTGGCTCACTCATTGAACGTGGCCTGGTGAAAGCAGGCGATATCTTGCTTGACCCAACCGCACGGGTGGCCGCCAGCGTCCGCGCTGACGGCTCCATTGCCTGCAAGGACAACAGCGGCTCCATTCACAAGATTGGGGCTTATGTGCAAGGGGCGGAAGCCTGCAATGGCTGGACCTTCTGGCATGTGCGCAAGGGAAAATCGCTGGTGCCGATTGACGTGTTGCGCCAACAGGTCAGGGCGGAACTCGGAACCGCTGCATGAACAGACGCTTTACGCGCAAGGCAGTTCCGGAAGATGCGGCAGTCATCGCTGAAATTTACAATCAGGGCATGGAAGACCGTACCGCGACGTTTGAAACCAAGTGGCGGTCGCCTGAGGATATCCTCATGTGGCTTGAGCAAGGCTATCCGATTTTTGTAGCGGGCGAGGATGAAGCCATCAAAGCCTATGCCATTGCTTTTCCGTATCGCGAGCGGGCGTGCTATGATGGGGTGCGGGAGTTTTCCGTCTATGCCGCGCGTGAAGGTCGGGGGCACGGGTTCGGCAAGGCTGCGGTGATTGGCCTTATTGAGGAGGCAAAGGCACGTGGGTGGTGGAAGCTGCTATCACGCATATTTCCGGAAAATGTTGCCAGCCGCAGGCTCTGCGCCTCACTCGGGTTTCGCGAAGTCGGCATTTATGAAAAGCATGGCCAGCTTGATGGCAAGTGGATGGATACGGTTATCGTTGAAAAGCTGCTGATCTGACCTGCAAGATTGATGGTTGCACCGGCCCGTGTGGCGCTATAGGCCTTCATTCTTTGCCTTGGAGAACTGTTCATGAAAGCCCGCAGGCCTACATCTTTCCTGTTTGACCTCGATGGAACGCTGGTTGACAGCGTTTATGATCACGTATTGGCCTGGCACAGCGCGCTGCAATCGGAAGGCATTGATATTTCGATCTGGCGCATTCACCGGCGCATTGGCATGTCGGGCGGATTGTTCACGCGGGCACTGGCACGGGAAACCGGGGTGGAGTTTAACAATGATGTTCTGGTGCGGTTGCGGGCCCATCACGCGGCCCATTACAATGCGCATTCAGCCAACACACGGCCACTGCCGGGGGCGCGCGCACTTTTGAAATATCTCACCGACACAGAAATTCCATGGGCCATTGCCACTTCCGGCCGCATGGTTACGGCAGGGCCGGTGCTGGAAATCCTGGGCGTTGATGCAACAAAAGTACCGGTGATCACGCGTGATCTTGTGGCCTATGCCAAACCCGACCCCGACTTGTTTCTGGCGGCGGCCGAAAAACTCGGCATCGATATTGAAACGGCGTGCGTGGTGGGTGACAGCATTTGGGACATGCTGGCGGCCCAGCGGGCGCGGGCCCTCGGCATTGGATTTCTCTCAGGCGGCTATGGCACAGACGAATTGCAGCGCTCGGGCGCTTACCGCGTGTTTGACGATCCGGCGGACATGCTAGCCCACATTGACGAGGTTGGTGGCCGTCGCTAGGGCCACCAC
>JANMPF010000157.1:0-3117 GCA_031369725.1 Rhodobiaceae bacterium
GGTGAACATCACGCCGATGAAAGACCAAGTGGAATTTATTTCGATTACCACCGATCCCAAGCGCGATTTCGGCGAGACTTTACGCGAATTTGGCAAAAACCACGGTCTTGATCCGGTGAACTGGACTTTTCTCACCGCGGCACCCGGAGCGCCCGAGGATTCAACCCGGGCACTCGCCAAATCCTATGGCGTGGAATTCAAACTGCTGCCGAACGGCGGGCAGATGCATGGTGTCGTCACCAGCGTCATACGCGGCGACGGACGCCTCGTTGCGCGCTTCCACAGTCTCAAGTTCGAGTCCCTCAATCTCGTCAAGTTTGTCAACGCGCTGATCAATGACCACCATCCGCAGAGCCGCAGCGAGCCGGGCTTCTGGGAAAAGCTGAAGGAGATATTTTGAATATGCCCAAATCTGTTGATCCCGCCACCTCTGCAAACCAAAACCCGCCTGAACCGGCCAGTGAACCGATAGATCGGGTATCCGCCAACGTGATCCGAAGCCTCAGAAACTTGACGATTGCTTCATTGTTTCTCGCCGGGGTCGCCGCAATCTTGTCCGCAAGTGCAGTCATGATTGCCCGTGGAAACCTTCACTTCGGAACCGAAGCTGACTTCAACCAAAAAGCTCAGGCCTATCTTCTCGCCAACCCGGATATTATCGCCCAGTCCGTTGCCGCGGCACAAGCCAACAAGCAGGCAGTGCAAGCCGACAATGCGGCGGCAGCTCTTGAAAGACAGCGCGAAGAAATATTTAATGATCCAGCGACACCCGTCGGCATCAATGCGAAAGGCGACGTGGGCCTGGTTGAGTTCTTCGACTACAATTGCCCCTATTGCAGAAAAGCTGAGCCGATCATTGACGCGCTCGAAGCAGCAGATCACGGCGTGCGGCTCATTTACAAGGAATTTCCTATTCTCGGACCGGGTTCCATTTTTGCCGCCAAAGCTGCACTGGCCAGCCAAAAGCAGGGCAAATACCTCGCCTTTCACAAGGCTATGATGACCTATGTGGGTTCGATCACCGAGACGTCCGTGCTGGAGATCGCTGCCACCGTAGGTCTCGATGTTGACCAGCTGAAAAAGGATATGACTGGTTCTGCTCTCGATGAGCAGCTTGCCCGCAATTTCGACTTGGCCTCGACATTGGATATTAACGGAACACCCGGTTTCATTGCTGGCAAACAAGTTGTGCACGGACTGGCGGATGCCGCGGCAATGAAGCAGCTGATCGCCGCGGCGCGGGAGAAATAGGGCATCAATGTCTGCAATCTCCGCCATCGGCCGGATGACCGCAATTACAACAGGTGTTGTGATGATCGCAATGGGTGTGGCAATGATTACGGATTACATGCCGGCCTTTTCGTTCTTGCTGCTCGAAGACTTTCCTATGTTGTCAACAATCGGCTACCAGTGTGGAGGATCAAATGATGCGTGCAGTTGATGGTTTAAAGCAAGTTCTCTCACGGCGTGATGTCTCGGCCTCAATCGGCCTGGCGTCTTTTCAATTTGTCTTGGGAGTGCGATCCGGGGCCGCGGAAACGCCAGCCAGCCAGTTCGACTACTTGAGCTCGCACGGCAACAGCAGTTGTACGAAAGCATTTCTCGATTCGATTTCCTCTATGCCGCCCGGTGCGCGGCTTCAGGGTTCCTGCTGCAGCGAGATGCAGCGAACCCGTTACCTCAAACAGATAGAGGAATTGACCAAGTACCGGGCCATCGCCGATATTCCGCCCAATCCCTATGACATTGATGCAGGCCTCGCCGGCAAGCTGATTTCTTATTACGATTTGGCACTCACGCCCAAGGAGCAGGAAGCCTATGATTATGCGATGGCAAATTCGGACGAGAAGGGACCCTGCTGCTGCCGCTGCTGGCGCTGGAAAGTCTATGGTGGTCTAGCCAAACTGCTGGTCCGTGAACATCGGTTCGACGGCAAGCAGGTCACGGAGGTTTGGGATATGTCCAACGGCTGCGGCGGCGCATAAACGAGGTAAGAAACCATGGACAAGTGTCCAAACAAATTTAAACACCTGGGCTTGCCGGTAGCGATGCGAACCCGCAGAAACTTTGTTGGGCTTCTTGCCGCTGCTGCGTTGCTTCCATGGACCGCTCGCGCCAACGCTGACCCTCACGCCCCGCCCGCAACGCGGCCCCCAAAAAAAGAATATCCACTCTTTGATGAGGCCACTGCGAACGTCATTCCAACGGTTGGATTCCAAAGTCGAATTTCACTTCACGACAGCATGGTGCGGTTGGTTGGCAATGGGGTGATTGATCGCGAGAAATTCGCGGCACTCCAGAAATATAATGGAGCATTGCCACCAGAACTTCTCAAGATCATGGAGAAACCGTCTGGCAAGCCCATCCACCTTACCAGCGAGAACGCCGCTCACTATGTCAACTTCCTGTGGCCGGTCGGTCTGTCCAATCGATTGGCCGCCAACAAGGAAAGCCCTATGGTCGGCCCCGACCTGCCAAACTTCGCATCAACCGGAGGATGGAATTTGGGCAAAGAGCCGAACGGTGGTGTCTACTTCAACAAATTTCCCATCATAAAATTGAAGCCGAAGGCGGAGGCCTTGGCGGTGCGTGTTGCGAAGTCAACTTACCGTCCGTGCTGCGGCAACTCGACATTTTTCCAGGATTGCAATCACGGTTCGGCCCTTTTTGCCGTCCTGCAATTGGGTGCAGCGCAGGGGCTCACCGAAGACCAGCTTTACAAGGAAGCGTTGGCTTTCAATTCATTCTGGTTTCCAAGCTACTATATAAGCACAGCGCTTTACCTGAAAGTTGGCCGCAAAATAAACTGGCGCGACGTTGATGCCAAAATGATCATGGGCTCCGATTTCTCGTCTGGCGGGCTATGGCAACAGAATGTCCTGGTACCCCTTCAGAAATTCCCACACCTCTTCCCGCAGCGGGAAGGCGGCGCCAAATGCGGAGCCTGAATGTTTATTCAATTCATTTCGTCATCAGATCATTTGGAAGGCGCCATTTGCCCATTAAACTGTGCCAAACGCCGCCCAAACCGTCTCCGTGCATGACGCCGCTGTTAGCATCGCTGCGTCGTGGTGTGAACGGTGGTTGCGAGAGAGGGACTCGAACCCCCGACCCCAG